>DAOVXU010000117.1 GCA_030635995.1 Arcobacter sp.
AAAAAAATTGGAAGATGGTGAGTTAGTTGTAAAACTTATAGCACAAGATCAACATAAAAATATATTATCTATCCAAAATAAGATTTCAAAAGACACTACACCCCCTGCTCTACCAATTATTTTAACAAGAGTAAAAAATGACAATATGATATATGGAAGAGTTCCAAATCTATTGGTTTGCTCAGGTAGTGCCGAGGTTGATTCTAAAATAGAAGCAACACTATTTAATATAAAATATCCAAAACTAAAAACTATAGCAAAAACAACAACTCCAGCATCTTCGCAATGGACTTTTTCTGGTAAAGATTTTGATATAGGAAATTTAAAAGATGGAACAATTAAATCAATCTTGATACAAATTGATAAAGCAGGAAATAGATCAAAAGCATTAGTTAATATAACTAAAAAAGAGAGACCTTTAATATTCCAAAAAAAGATAGTTCTAATCCCACCAGAAGATTATATGCCAATCTTTACAATAAAAGATGTTACAGATAAAGTAAAATCAATAATTGTAAGTGATAAATATATTATTGCAGGTTCATTTGAGTTTTTATATTATTTTGACAAAGCAAAAGGTAAACTAAAGAAACAAATTGAGGTTAAAAATCAATGGGTAAATAGTATTCTATTAGATGGTGATAAGTTAATAATTGCTCTTTCTAGTGGTAATATTGAGATTAGAGATCTACAAAGTGCAAAATTAATTAAAAGAATAAAAGCATCTAATATGCCTATTTTATCGCTCTTATTAGATAAAAAAACTAACAATCTTGTATCCTCATCATCAAATGGTGATATCTCTATTTGGGATCTAAAAAACTATAAAGAGATACATTCATTGAAAAAACATCAATGGGATGTTTTTTCTATAGCTATTGACAATGATAAGCTATTTACAGGAAGTGATGATTATAGTATTAAAATGTGGGATATAAAAAGTGGTAAACTTCTTAAAAATTTAAAATCTGCACATGGAGGCTCTATAAACTCTTTGCTAGTATATAAAAATATGTTGATATCTGCTAGTGATGATAAATTGATCTATGTTAGAGATATAGAATCTGGTAAACTATTACATATCTTAGATGGTCATAAAAGAGGCGTAACCTCTTTAAAAATCAACCATGACTATTTAGTTTCAGCTTCAAACGATAGAACATTGATACTATGGGATCTACACACATTTAATAAAATAAAACAATTAAGAGGTCACTCTAAAAGTATCTTGAGTATGGATATAAATAAGGAAAACATTGTAACAGGCTCTATGGATTATAAAATAAGAGTTTGGGGATATGATGAAAGCTTACAGGGTCAAGGTGATA
Source organism: Arcobacter sp. (assembly GCA_030635995.1). Taxonomy (GTDB): domain Bacteria; phylum Campylobacterota; class Campylobacteria; order Campylobacterales; family Arcobacteraceae; genus CAIJNA01. The sequence goes on from DAOVXU010000117.1 coordinate 1,329, forward strand.
TTGATGAAACTGTTTTAGCAAAATATGATCTAATAAGAAGTTTAAATATTAGTAATGATATCGTTACAGCGTTGGGGCAAACTGAAAGTGAACTTGTATTTTCTACAAAAGGTTATATTTTCTTTTATAATAATATAACTTATAAATTTACAAGAAGTTATTCAACTTTAGATAAAGTTTTTGCTATTGCAAATAAAAAGTCTAAAAAAGAGGAAAAAAGTGATGATGATTGGGGAGAGGAAGAATCTTCTGACGAAGAATCTAAAGATAATGATGACGGTTGGGCAGATGAAGAATCTTCTGATGATGAACAATCAGGTTGGGAAGAAGATTTAGAAGATAAAAAAGAACAAAGAGCATTAGCAGCAAAAACAAATCTACAATGGATAAATGATATAAATATTCAAGGTACAGTTGTAACAGCTGCTTTAGGTTTTAGAGATATAAAAATATGGGATTTAGAAAGAAATAAAGCTATTGCTCTTTTAGAAGGTCATGAAAATTCAGTTCTAAATGTAATAAGATATGATGGAACTATAATAACATCTTCAAGTGATGGAACTATTAAAATCTGGGATGAAGAGTCAAATACATTAACTCTTTCTATTGAAGCACATCAATGGGATATAAAAACTATTGTAATAGATGGGGATAAATTATATTCTGGAAGTGATGATTATAGTATAAAAATATGGGATATAGAAACAGGTGAATTGATAAAAACTATTAAATCAGCACATAAAGGTAATATAACTAAATTACTAACTAGTGTTAAATATCTTATCTCTTCCTCTGAAGATGGAACTATCCAATATAGAGATAAAGAGACAGGTGAACTTATAAAAATACTTTCAGAGCATACATCAAGTGTAAATACTATGGTTATGGATGAAAACAATCTTATTAGTGGTTCAGATGATGGCACTATAAAAGTCTGGAATTTAAAAACAGGTAAATTAATATCTACCCTAAAGAATGCTCACAATGCAGGTATAAGTGCATTGATGATAACCGATGATTATATTATATCTGGTGGAAAAGATAAAAAAATAAGTATATGGAAATATTATGAATAATTTAAAAAAACTTATCGTTTTAGTTACGATTTTATTAGTTGAATTTTGTTTTGCAGATGAAGGTATAGTTGATTTTTCAAATACACAAACATATAGTACAAATATATCATCAAAAGCAATTGTTTACGATGGTACCAATACTATATATGTTGCAAATGGTACTTATGGAATTTTAGCATTGTATGACATTAATATGAGTAAAAAATTTTCTCAATCTATTGATGGTGGGAAAGATATTATAAATTTAACTACTAGTGATGATTTTATATATGCTATATCTAGTGACAATGACTTATATGTTTTAAAAATAAATGATACCAATTTAACAGAACAAAGTAAACTAAATAAAAATTTATACTCTTTAAATGGCGATGTAAATGATATAAAAATTAAATCAAATTATCTTTATTTAGCAAATGGAGTAAATGGTCTAAAAACAATAGATATAACAGATAAATCATCTATAAGCTTAGTAAGTTCACTATCAACAACAGATGCAAAAGATATAATTATAAAGGATAATACTTTATTTTTAGCAGATGGTTGGGGTGGATTAAAAACTATAAATATATCATCTTTAAGTGATCCTCAAATCATAAATACTCAAAATGGTATTTTTAATAATGTAGCAATTGATAATGATAAACTTTTTGGACTAAGTGATAATTCTTTAAGTTCTTTTGATATTACAAATACACTTTTACCAATATCTAAAAGTAAAAAAGATATTACAGGTGCATTAACAGGACTAGATGCTTATGATTCAAATGTGTATGTAGTGGAAGATGGTTTTATTAAAGCTTATTCTACTATTGATACAACTAATATCATTTTAAATGAAAATAATAATAGTGGTGATGCTACTTTTAGTTATGCATCATCAGTAAATGATTTTGTAATATATAATTCAAGTGCTTATATTTCAGATACTACTTCAATAAAAAAAGCTCTATTTCAAGCAGATTTGCCAAATATATATACTTTTGGTATAGATAATAATTATACAGCTATTAATATAGATTATACAGATGCCAATAATATAGCAACTAAAAGAGTTGGATTATTTCCTATAAATGAAAATGATATAGATATAATAAAAGTTAATGTAAAAGTTGGTGTTTTAAGTTTAAATATTGATGTTGGTGTTGATATAAACTGTACAATCTATGATGATAATAATCAAACTATAAATAGTATATTAAGTGATGGTCCAAATAGTAATATTATAGATTTCAATACAAATGTATTAGGTGGAAATTATTATATATATCTTAAACCAATAGTTAGTAATACCCAAACATCAGAAGAATATACAGTAAATATTTCATTATATAAAGATGCTCAGGCAAATACTATAAATGTAGCTTCATTGATAGATTTAAATGAAAAAATAACAGGTGATATTATTAATAAATATGATGATGATGTTTTTAAACTTTTTATATCTAGTGCAGGTAAACTAAAAGTTTCAAGTGAGCAACCGCTACTTATAACAAAATTATATAAAAATAAAATAGATTTAGATATCCCTAGTACAGGTAATTTAGTAGATGATAATTTAACTTTTAATATAACTCAATCTGGATATTATTTTATAGAACTAAGTGCTAATCAAGATGATTATTTATATACATTTACAGCTAGTTTTAAAGAAGATAGTATAAAAGAGTATAGAGATAACAATAAACCATCACTAAAACTACTTTACACTAATGATAATATTGATGCACATTCAGTTGCTTTAAATACTGATACTCTATATTTTGGTACAAGTACAAACATAAGCCAAAATAATATAAATACAATAATAGATCAAATATCATCAATTTCTGTAAATTATCAGGTAAATGATATAGAGGTTATTGGGGATTATGCTTATGCTGTATTTAGTGATGGTTCTATCTCAAAATATAAAACAACACCACTTACACTTATAGATTCTTTAGATTTAAATTCCTCTTTAAGTAAAATTATAGTTGATGGTAATTATGCTTATACTTTTACAGGTAGTAAACTATATACAATAGATGTATCTGCAAATACTTTAGTGATAAAAAATGAATTTGATAATGGAGAAACTATAAAGGATATTGCTTTAGAGTATTCCCAATGGAATAAGGAAAATATTGTTGAAAAAACTAGAAATGGATATATCTATATTGCAAATCAAAATGATTCTGAATTAAGAGTTTATAGTATAGAGGATAATAAACTTTTTGATGATAGTAAGATCTCTGATTCTACATTTCAAACCTTTAATAATGATGATTCTGCTATATCAAAACTATTAATAGACAATAATATATTATATGCTACAAGAGATAATAAACTAAAAATATATGATATTAGTGTACCTGTATATGCTTCTCTTTTAGGGGAAGTTTATATTGGAAATTCAAGTGAAGTTACAAATATAACTATAGATTCTAATCATATATATCTATCACCAAATTTAAGAGTTATTGATGTAAATGATAAAACAAAACCAAAACTAGTAAATCAAAACACTTCATTAGGAGAAAATAATATAGCTATAAGAGATGATATTACCTATAATGTAGATGGGAACAAAGTTGATCTATATGAGGTAAGATATGATTATGGAGATACAAATATAACTTCTAAAGAGATATCTATTAATGAAACTATAAAAGGTAATATATCTGATATAACGGCTAAATTCCAAATTAAAGATATAGATTATTTTAAATTTAATACAACTACAAGTGGTTTATTAGATATAAATCTTTCATCAAAATCATCAAATTTAACTTGTCTATTTAAAAGCTCGATAGATAGTAATTTCAAAATTTGTTCATCTCATGAAATATCAACAAAAGATATAAATGGTACAGATATAACATACTATATAAAAATAGAAGGTAAGGATACTAATGATTCAAGTGATTATAATTTATCAAATATTTTAGAAGCTGATGATCATTCTGATATTGCTGATGATGCTAGTAGTTTAAATCTTAATGAGACAACTTCTAACTCACTATTTGTAACAGGAACAGATATAGATTGGTTTAAAATTGTATTAGATGATAGAGGAGAAATAGATATTAGTACAATAGTAGGTCAAGATTCAAATACAACTACTAAGATTCAACTTTATTATGAAGATCAAGAAGCCGAAATTACAGAAGAGGGATTTAATACAGATTTTGATAATCCTACTGTTGATTATGACTACAATGTAAACACAACTCTAAATCCAGGGACATATTATATAAAAATCACAGGAGC
>DAOVXU010000254.1 GCA_030635995.1 Arcobacter sp.
TGAAAATTTTCACTATCTTTAACTATACTTATTTTTGCTCTTGTTATTGCTACATAAAAAAGATTAAATTCATCAAGTAATTCACAACTTAATGAATTTAATATATCTTGTTGAAAAACCTTTAAACTATCATAACCACAATCAACAATCAAATCAGCAAAATCTGTAAAATCATCTGCAATAGTCACCCTATCCCACTCCAAACCTTTAGCTGTATGGGCCGTTGTAAGAAATAAAATTTCCTCTATCCTTTTATCAAAACCATTATTAAACCTATTTTTCCAAGCATTATAAAATTTTTCACTTATCTCTTTAAATTCAAATATCTTATCTCCATACTCTTTTACAACTTTTAGTGCTGATTTTAGTTCATAATCCTCCACCTCTTTAGCATAATCAGCAATCTCATCTTCACTATCAAAATCTTTTAAAAAAATATTTCGTTTTATCATCTTCTTTTTTTGATTTAACATATAATAAACTTCAATAGTTAGATTAAATATCTCATTTGGATCTCTTACTGTTACAAATGGTTTCCGTAAATTTATCCTTGAAGCTATGGTTGATATAAGCGTAGCATTTGTCCTTGAGATATAGCCATTTGTTTTTATATCTACATTATCATTTTGAATTGTATCAATTTTTATAGTTTCATTTTTAAAATTCTTTAATAAAATATTTGCAAAAGAAGCGATAGAATCATTAAATCTAAAGCTACAAGAGAGATAAAAACTTTTATCACATTTCACCTTACTTAAAGCATTTTTACTACCTCTAAATGAATAAATTTGTTGATGCTCATCCCCTACATAAATTTTAGTTTTTGAACTTAGTGCTTCAAAAATTGCAAGTGTCACTTCATTTGTATCTTGTACCTCATCAAGCATAATAATATCATAATGAAATTGTGAAATTTGTCCAGATGAGATAAGAAGATGATAATATTTTAAATAAAAACTATGGGTAGGTTTCATCTTATTTATAAGCATATAATCAAACATCTTTTTAGCTGTCTTATGCTCTATATCATCTTTGGAAATTTCCAATAATGAAGAGTTACAAAAAGCATCAAATATTTTTATTGTAGAAACAGATTGATTATATGTAATATCAAACTCTTTTGAAATATCGATAGCTCTATAGTTTGTTAAGTTTGATAGATCAATATTTGTATTCTTTTTAACTGCCCCAAAAGCCAATCCATGTGTAGTTTTTACATCTGTATTTGAAGGAAATATTCCCATAGCTTCATTTTTAATACTACTATTAAAAGCTAAATATAAAATTCTTTTATTTGAATATTCATTTGATATAAGTTTAAGTGTAGATGTTTTACCTGTACCTGCAAAAGCATTAATTTTTATATTTTTATATATTTTAACAGATTGAACAATATCTTTTTGTTGTTGTGTAATATTCATAAAAAGATTATAGTGTAATATTTCTATTTTTATTAAAAATATGGCAAAATGCCATATTTATTATAGAATATAATGTCCAAAAAAAAACAAACCACTTAATTCAATATTCTTATTCCAAATGATAGAATAAAAATATAATAAGTATAAATATAGGGATAATAAAAATTAGTACAAAAAGAAAAATATACCCAGCAGATTTTAAAGCTAAATTAGTTTTACAAGTTTTAGAGGGTAATTAAACTTTAAATGAAATAGTAAGTCAATATGAAATATTACCAAAGAATTTACAAAACTGGAAAAAGCAATTTTTAGAAAATATGTCACTTGCATTTGATAAAAGTACAGTTGTAAAAGAGTATAAGGTTACATGTGATTGACAAAGGGGACATTATATAGGTAGAGGTATTTATTTTTTACTTGATAATAATAGTAAAACAAACTCCATCATCAATATTCTCAATTTCTAAACGACCAGCCATTCTTTTCTCAATAATTTGTTTAGATATATATAATCCCATACCTGTACTTTTATTATCTTTTAATGAATAAAATTGGTCAAATATGATATCAATATTTTCTTCTTTTATACCTTCCCCATTATCTTTAA
>DAOVXU010000262.1 GCA_030635995.1 Arcobacter sp.
AATATTCTTGAAGTGATAAAAGGTGTTCATATAACTTCTGAGATAACTATTGAAAATGGTTTGAAAAGTAGTGCTATCATAAAGTCAAGAATGACAGGGGTAATCAAAGGTGCACAAATAATATCAAATAAATATGACCAACAAAAAGGTTCAGCAGTTGCAGTTGCTAAACTTAGAATGGGTGCAGATATACTTTCGGCACTTTTAAGTGACCCAAAGCTTTTATCTTTCAATGAAAAAATAATGAGATTTTGGAATGATTTTAGTATCATCACAAAAGCAAATGCTACAACATATTATGAAAAAGATAAAAAAACTATACAAAAACTCCTAAATGATTTAAGAGAAAATACTCAAGCAAAAGTATTTTTGGAAAATATATTAAAAGATATGGATGGTGATTTTAGTGGTATACTTATAGATATAAGTAATCTTGTTGATTTTCAAAAAGCACTTATAGTTAAACTTGTAGATACAAATGGAAAAGAGATATATCCATCAAATAAAGTCTCAAAAGCAATGCTAACAAAAAGAAATACATCTGTAGGTTATATGTTTGGACTTGAAGATGCAAGAAAAAACTTAAGAGTATTTGACAAGCCTTTAGAGATAGCTGTCAATAAAGTATATAAAAATAAAAAATCAAATCTAGTATTAACTGATAAGCAGATAGAAAAACTAAATAGATTAGATAAAGATGTGTTTAAAAATGCAAAAATTATACTTGTACTTGGTGATTGATGAAAAATATTTTCTTTTTATTTATTATCTGTATATCACTATTTTCAGCAAATTTAGAAAAGCATCTATCTTCACAAATGAGAGCAGAAGTTTATGTTCAAAACTTAATAGAGGGTGGATACTATAAAAAATCACAAGAATTTTTAGATTTAGCATTAAAAAAATATCAAAGTAGTGAAGCTCTTTATATATTTAGTGCTTCAACTGCTTACAACTTAAAAGATTTTGATAAAGCAAAAGTATATATCATAAAAACTTTAGAGATAAATCCTATGAACGAAGAGGCTACAAGATATAAGCAGATGATAGAATTACAAGAGGAAGCAAAGGAAAATAAAGTTTTATCTGATTTATTTGAGTATCTTAGCGATAAAGGTTTGGATTTTTTATCTATATTTTTAGCATTTTTAGGTGGTGAGATAATAGCACGAAGATATGCAAAATGTAACTCAATAGAGATTATAAATATAGCAAAACAATATAAAGATAGAATACTTTTAGATACCTCAATATTTTATAAGATAAAATTTGCACTACAAAATTCTTATAGTTTTAAAAATATGTTTTCATTTTGTACATTTTTAAATATCTTAGTACTTTTTATAGTATCTAGCTCTTTACTTATATTTTGGTTATTTATAGAATTGACTTTATCTTTAGACCTATTTTTAGAAAAATCATTTATGCTTATGAGTTCATCTGAAATATGGCAATACTCTGTAAATACATTTTTAGTATTTACTATCATAACTATCCTAATACAACTTATACTTTATATAGGATATTTAGAACAAAATCCACTCAAAGTAGAGTTAAAACTATCAGAGCATTTAGATAGTTTAGTTGAGCAAAATAATATAATACAACTATATGAATTGCTAGAAGAATTTAAGGTTCTGAGTATATCAAAAGATGAACTACTTTTTGATACACTGACTGATGAAACAAAAGAGAAGATAACCTATATTTATCAATTGTGATAGATATTAATATAAAATTAAGTATAATTATATTTTTAAAAATAAATTTATATAAAAGGTTAGTGATTGAAAAATCTATTTCTATTCTCGGTATCATCAAT
>DAOVXU010000159.1 GCA_030635995.1 Arcobacter sp.
AACAGCAATAGAATCTTTAAATATATATAATTTTAATCTATACCAAATAGGTTCAAAACCACCTGTTGCCATAAATAAAATTAAAGATAATCCAAATAGATAATACAAATATTTTAGCACTAATTCTCTTTGCATTTTTAAACTAATAAATAATACTACAACAATAATAAACCCAATCCAACCATCAAGTCCCATCATAGCAAACATCATAAAAGTAATAAGAAGTAAATTATATTGAAAATCTTCTTTTTTAAGATATTGATAAAGTACATAAGAACCAACAAGACCAAAAAATGCAAATTCTAAACTATAACTTTGAGGATACCACCATCTATAAGCTATAATATCAAATGCAGTAAAAATAAGGTATTTATCTTCTTGAGTTCTAATAGCCCAAACCAATGACCATAAAAGAAAAGTAGGAAAAACGATATTCAAAAAATCTGTATCATAATAACCTACCATAGTACGATTATAATAACTCCAAGCAATACTAGCTAATAATGCTGCTATAAAACCAACTTCAAGTTTACCTATACTTCTACCTATAAGGATAAGTGGAATTACTAAAAATGATGAAAAAAATGCTGGCATATATAAAATAATTGATTCAAAACTAAAAGGTAATATTTTAGCACTAATAGCTGTTAGAATTGAAACAGCATCATCTATAGGAGAACGATCATTTTCTTGACTAATACCTGATGTAATATCTCTAGCACCTTCTGCATAATAATATCCATCATTTGTATTTATCATAAATTGATTGTTAAATTTAAATTGTTCTGTACCACTAAATTGATATACCCATATAAGTCTTATTGCAATACTAAAAGCAAATGCTATTAGTATATAAATTATTGTTTTTTTATTATCTGTTATTGTCATATCTTTAAAATCTCCTGTTTTATAAAATCAAATGGTAATCGCTCTTGTTCTAATCTAAAATTTATACCATAAAAATCATTTTGCACTCTTTTATATAAAATTATCTCATCATCTATTAAATTTAGATTTGACTGTTCTATATTTTTTCTTTTATATGTTGTAGCTATATTTTTAAACTTTTCTACTATATCTGTATCCATAAAGAATGATTTAATATGACTAAAATATCCTCTAATTTGAGATAAAATAGCAAATCCATCTATATCAATATCGCCCCAATAATATATCTCTTTATCGTTTAACCATTTTGTATTTTTTAATACTCCTACACTATATCCGCTACCAAAAATAACTATAGAATCCTTAACCATAGGAAACGATAAAGTTGTAATTTTATTTTCAACTATAAATACTTTTTTGCACTTTATATCTAAACTATTAAACTCATCAATACCTAAAGTTAAATCACTTAATCCAACTACAAATAATTTATCATCAAGTATCCTAAATCTCACTTGTGGTAATGAATATTTTAAATTATATTTCTTTTCAAATGCAAAATTTACCTGAGTAGTTAAAATCTCTAAATTTAAAATATTTGATAATATTATATCTAAAATCTTTTTATATTTTTCTATATATTTTGTATCAATATCTTCTAAAACAATCTCTCTTATGTATATATTTGGATTATGATTATTGATAAAAAACTCAATTATCCTAAAAAACTTTTTCCACTCTTCACTATATTCTAAAACAATCATCGGTTTTTTTAAAAACAACTCCTTTAATGAAGGATATCGTTCATCAATCAACTCATAATATTTTACAAATTTATCATAATAATCTTGATTATTCATAATGTTACAATATTCTAAAACACCATCTATTTTAACACATACAGGCAGCGTTTGCTTTCCTAATCGTTTAAAATCAAATTGTTTATACTCAAGAGGAAGTTTACTTTGTTTTAATACCTTAAGTTTATGCAATAGTACAGAAAAGTTACCCTGAATATCTTTCTCTTGTATTGTTTTTAGCTTAATTATAATAGGAAATATATCTGTTTTTTGAATATAACTTTTAAATATATCACCCCTATTATATATCTTTTGTAACTTTAAATTTATCTCATCAATATTATAAAAATTCATCTATTTTTTCTTCTTCTTTTTATACTCTTCAATATCCATAGATATTAAACTTGAATCCATCCCATCTTGATTGTGAACAAAATGGACACTATTTACATACGACTCTATCACATTTATTTTTTGTTTTGGTGTGATAACTAGAAGCTGTAATTTTAGTTTTTCAAATAATCTTAAAGCATATTTTGTACTCTCATCACTTCCACGCCCAAACGCCTCATCAATCATCACAAATCTAAAAGACCTACTTTGTATCTTATCGTGTTCTAGTCCAAATTGATAAGCCAAAGATGAAGCTAACACTGTATAAGCAAGTTTCTCTTTTTGACCACCAGATTTACCTCCACTATGAGCATAATACTCTTTTGTACTACCATCACTAATATATTTTTCAATAGCACTAAAATCAAACCAATTTCTCACATCTGTTACAACTTTTCTCCACTTTTTATCGACATCAGTAAAATTTTCTCTACCGTTAAATCTCTCAATTAACTCTTTTATTTGTAAAAATTTCTGCTCATCATAGATATTATTTTCATCAATAGCACCTGAAGTTAGTTGTTTTAGATTTTGTTTAAACTCCTTTATCTCCATATTTATAGATGGCTGGGCAATTAGCTCTATAAAAGTTCCATCGCTATATTCTATATCCACAAGAGATTTATTTATGGTATTAATTTTTATTTTGATTTGATTTGAATACTCCTCTAGCGTACTTTGAAGTATCACAATATTTTGGATAGTTTTTTCCTTAAATAACTCTTTAAATCTTTTTTCCCATTTTGGAAGATTGTCTTTTTTTAGTTCATCAAGCTTTTGATTAAATTCATCGCAAGATTCAACAGATACATATAGCTCTTTTGAAACCACGGGGAATTCATTTATAAATTTATTTTGTAACCCTACAATCGCTGTTATCTGTTTTTGTATCGCTTTTGAATATTTATCTATATCTTTTTGAATATATTCTCTTAGCTTTATTTGTGAAGTTTTTATCATATTTAGATTTAAATTTGTAGTTAAAACTTGCTCTTTTACTTCATCAAGTTTATACTTTATAGGCTCTTCAATCGATTCATTTTCTAGTATTAGTTTTGTTTTATTTAGCTCAAGCTCCCTTAAATCAATTTTAGTTTTTAATTCTCCAATTTTTTGTGTGATATTATCTAAACTTTTTTTCTCTTGCTTATATTTTATCTCAATACTAAAAAGTGTATCTTTTAAAGTTTTGATAATATCATTACTTTTTTCTAGCTTCTCTTTTTCATCATTTAAAATATCAATATCTTTACTAAATCTATACCAATTTATCGTATCTAACACTTTATATTTTAAAGCATCTCTTAGTCTATCTCGTGTTTGCTGTAAATTGTTTTCTTTTATTTTTATCTCTTGAATTCTTAAAGTTAAAAATTCCTCTTTCTCTTTGGTTTTTTGATATTGATTTTCAAACTCTTCTAATTTTGATATATTATCCCAGCCCAATACCCATCTTGACTTATCATCTATATCAAATCTATCATCTTTTTCGTGTCTACTTAGATTTGTTTTAAATTGACCTTTTATACTAAGTGCTTTTTTAAATCTTCTAAAATCATCCATATTATCAACACAAGCAATATTAAATCTATCATTTAGCATACCACTAACTACAGCAAAATAATCACTATCAACTTTAATCTCAATTTTTGTTAAAATAGAATTTGGAACAGTTTGTATAAAATCATTTTTCTGTTTTTTTGTATCAACTTTTAAATATACAAGCTTACCTTTTAAATTAGTTTGCTCAACATATAAGCTCACCTGCTCATAATGCTCAATATCCACAAGAAGTGACAAGGCAGTATTATGAAGTATTCGCTCAATAGCACCATTCCAAATATCATCTTGCACCTCTATCAACTCCCCTACAAATGGCAATTGTGATAGTTCTAGATTTAACTCTTTTGCCATATTATCTCTTATTTTAGATATTTTATGTGGTATATTTGATGGATTATTTTTAAGATAAACTATCTCTTCATTTAAGAAAATCAGTTCACTAGAATACTTTTCGCAACTTACGGTATCTATAGTGATTTGATTTTGATATTTTGTTTTTTCATCTTCAATATTTTCATA
>DAOVXU010000080.1 GCA_030635995.1 Arcobacter sp.
CATTTCTTTTTAAACTAATATCATCATTATATGAAGCATCATTATTTGTATCAATAGTTATTACTGAAGTAAATGGTTCATTTGCATCATTATTTTTAAATACTAAATACCCATTTGAATCTTTATATACTTGAATAGTGTTAGCTGTCGTTGTACCTTCTGCAACAAATTTAGCATTAGCTAATATATCAACAATTAATAAATCTAAATCACCTGCATTATCACTTATAATTTCTATATCTACACTACCATCATTAACTACTAATTTATAATCTAATGTAGCATCAGGTGAAGGTTTGGATGATAAATTATAAGTATGTACCTCTCCAATACCAACTGCAGCTTCTGGTGCATTAGTATACCCATACTCTGAAACTGTCAAATCACCACTATATTCTACATCAAAATTACTATCAAGTGTTTGTATTACTAAACTCCCATTAATATTCTCAGCTCTTATATATGTTGGCAATTCATTAACACCTGTTCCACCTAAATCTTTATTATTTATATCTGCTACTATTGCATCTATATCAGCTGGATTTGATATAGATATTGGACCAATATCAACATTCTGTTCTTGACCTTTATCATAAATTGTAATACTATAAGTGTAATCTTTTATCCCATCTGGTCTACCCAGATCACTAGTAGTATACACATCTGTTTGTTTACCTGTAATTGCTTTATTAAGTGCATCCCTTACACTTTCTAATGCACCCAATCCTTTACCTGGATTTGCAACTATGTCAGTATTGTATGTTCCTGGTTTGTCATTTCCTTCATGAACCATACCTGTACTAGATATTGTAAATTGCTGCCCAGGTATTAATGATTCTATTCTAATAACCCCATTATTTACACTACTATCTGCTGTACTTGAATTATAGGGAGAATTTTCTTCAGCTACATATGCTTTTATCCCTGCTATATTTGATATCTTATCAGAAAAAGCTTTCATAGTTTTTCGATAAGCTTCTTCAGTAGTATCTGCACTTAAATAAGTTTGAGATACTTTATTTCCATCTATATATATATACACCTCATCACCATCTTTACTAACAGCATCACTTGTACCTTGATTTGGTAAATCAATATGACTACTTTGTGAAGCAGCACTTGCAGAGGAACTATTTGGATCATCTTTAAGTGCTTGAAGTTTATTAGTATAAGCTTTTACTAACTCTTCAACATCAGCTATTTTTCCATATTTTGTTTTTAAACCAGCTCCACTAAAAACAGATTCATTATCATCTTTAGCGGTTATAGTAAAATCTGTAGCTTTAGCTGTAATTGTTTCAACAGCACTTGAATAAGAGATAATTTTAGATGATAACATTTTTGTATAATCATTTGTAAAAATAGATATATTTGGATTACTACTTTCTACTATTGGTTCAGTTGACATTGCCCAACCTTGTACATCATTACCACTTGCATCATTAAGTTTTCCACTATCACCCATCCTAAAGTTACCAGCTCTAGTGTAGTAAATTTCACTAGTACCTCCACCTCTAGTATTTGATACAGCAAAAAAACCATCCCCTGCAAGTGCAACATCATAGTTCACACCTGTCACTTTTAGATTTCCTTGTGTATACATCTTTTCTGCATCTAGGACTTGTGCCCCTTTACCAATTTTATTTTGATACATCTGATCTGCAAAAGAGATACGCGATGATTTATAACCTATTGTATTTACATTGGCGATGTTATTTGATTCATTATCTAATGCTGTTTGTTGTCCTGCAAGTCCTGATATACCTGTCCAAAGTGCTCCAACCATAATAATTCCTTTAAATAATTAATAATTTAAATATTAATAATTTTGTTAAAATATTTTAACAAACAAAATAGTTCTCACTATTAAGAAGTTAAAAATTAAAAGTTAATAATAACTCTTAATTTTAAACTCCGTTATCTATCCACTAACCCCTAAAAACTATCTACTAGATCACTTTTTAAGTGCTAGTGCTGTTTTTAAAAATTCATCACTTGTAGTAACTGCCTTACTATTTGCCTCAAATGATCTTTGATAAACCATAAGATTCACTAATCCTTCCCCCAAATCACTATTACTTAGTTCTAAGGTTTGACCTAATATCTTATTTTCATTTGTAGCATATATTGCTTCTCCAGATGTAGCTGTTGCTGTATATAAATTTCCACCTTGAGGATTTAGTCCTAATTCATTTGAAAATAAAGCAGTAGAAACTTTTCCTATTGCAAATCGATTATCACCTTGAGAGATATAAATCACACCGTCAACAATCTCAGGTGTTCCAAATGCACTATCAGAATAGCTTAAAGTATCTAATCGTAATTGAATATCAGATACATTTGTAGTATTTAAAGTATCTATTGTTGTAGTTTGCCTTAAAAATTTTGCATCTGCAGCTTCAACTGCACTTTTTAATGCTAATTCTATAACATCTAATTTAGCTTTTCCATTACCTGTAATTGCTGCTGTTGTGTCTATTATAGGAGCAGGAAAAACATTGCTTTCTCCATTTAAAATTTTTGCATCTGAAACATTTACAGCTTCCCCAGGTATCATAGATGTCACTGTTAATATTCCATTATTATCCACACTTGCACTCAATGCTTTTGTGTTTGATATTTGATCAGCAAGTGCTTTTAATGTTGATACTGAATCAGTAATAAAAGGTTGTATATATTGAGTAGTTCCTATAACTAATTCTATACTATCTAATGAGTTTGTAAATTTACTTTGATCATATGCAATATTAGAAGTTTGATTTGTAGCAGCTACTCCTTCAATTGGTAAAGTACTATATAAACTAAGTTCAGATCTATATGCAGTTGCTAAAGCTTCAACATCTGATATTTTCGATTCTTTTGTTTTATAATTATCACCTTTTTGAGTATCAGAATCATTTTGTGCAGATAAATTAAAATTAGTCGTTTTTACATTTACATTTTCTATTAAAGTTCCATTATTACTTTGTATTACTTGTGATCCTAAAAAAGTTGTATACTCATTTGTAAATACTGTTGAATCTGCATCCGTAGATAATATAGTTGGTATTGAAGAATTTATACCTTGAACATTAAAGCCATTTGATGTTTGAAGCGTTCCATCTTCTGCCATTCTAAAATCACCTGCTCTTGTATAATGTAATTCTTCGGTATCCCCTTTAACTATAAAAAATCCTTTACCCTCTATTGCCATATCATATGCACCTGATGTAACTTTTAAATTTCCTTGTAGAAAATTTTTATCTATAGTTTCAACAGATACACCTTTACCTATTGAGTTTTGATACATCTGATCTGCGAAAGATATATTATCAGACTTAAATGCAATTGTATTTACATTTGCAATATTATTTGACTCAGTATTTAAAGCATTTTGAAAACCATTTAATCCAGAAATTCCAGTATATAAGGCATCTATCATTAGTTTTTACCCATGCACTTTTGTTATACTAATGACAGGTATTGTAGTTAATATATCTGAATAAGAAGGTAATGGAGCAGTTATCTCGTATTTGTCTAATATATCTTCATCTGTAATCTCACTTCCCTCATTATCAGTAAATAGATACTTTCCATCTACTAGTTCAAAAGAACCATTATCACTTAATTTAACATTAACTTCAGTATCCTTGCCGTCACTATCAATTATCTTTCCTGTAGCATCATATGTTAAATTTGTATATTCTGTTTCTCCATCAACCTCGTTAGCAGTACGAATATTATGATAAAACCCTGTCTGTGCTTGAGCATTAACATAAACTTCCCCATCAATTGATTCTACTGTTGAAACCATATAAGAATTAAGAAATCCTGTTGCTTCATCAACTGTTCCATTTTCTATTGTTTTACCCATAAATCCAACTGCATTTGAAAGTGAAGATGCTGCATAAGATTTTGTAAGTGCTGCAAGTGATGCAGACATATCATTATTTGCTTCAATAGTTGACATTTTTAACTGAGAATCCATAAGTGCTGTTGAATCCATAGGTTTAGTTGGATCTTGCATTTTCATCTCTTCTAGTAATAATTTTAAAAAATCATCATTTGTTAATTTATCATTTGATACTGCTGTTGTGATACTATTACCATCAATTCCTGCTGTACTATTTACTTGAACATCATCTAATTCCATTTTAATACCATCCCTTTATTTAAATAATTTGCTCGTTGAAAAAATATCCAACAACATTATCTGCATCCATTGCATCTTGAATTCTTACTGCTAATTTCTCTTCAATTACAATAATATCCCCTGTACCAATAATTCTAGAATTGACATATATATCTCCACCACCACCTGCAAGTTTATCCAAAGAGACAATATCGCCCTCACCTAAACTCAAAAACTTTCGTATATCAATATCTGTACTACCCAATAATACATCTACAGATATTTGTGCATCTACTAAACTACTATAATCTTGTTCTGTAATTTCCATAATTATATACCTTCAAATAATTAAACAACTATCTTCATAAGAATTTTAAAGATTTTATCATAAAAGTGCTAAGTATTGTATAATTTTTAATGATGATTAAATATTTTTTTATTACTTAATCTAAGGTAAAGAAAAGGGTTGAGAATATTAATTAATTAAAAGCAACATTTTTACATTATTGTGTCAAGTGATTCTAAAATTGTTTCAACTTTAGCGGCAATATTACCATCAAAATTTCCAAGATCACTTGCAATTACAACACCACCAGCTGTTACATTTTGATCCTCTTGTAATTTTATAAAATCATCTAAATTTAATTCATCTTTAAGTACTAAATAATCCTTAGGATTAAGGTGTATGGTTATTTGGGATGCAGTTTTAATTTTATTTAAAATATTTTCAATTGTAATTTTAGCTATTGAAGCTGATTGTTCGCCCAATTCAACACCTATAATCTTTTTAGCAATAGACATCGATGTTTTTAAAATCTTTGTTTCTAGTTGAAATGTCGCTTGTTCAAAAAATGAAGCATAATTTTTTAAGTCTTTTAATGCCTGAATTAATTGCTTATCTAAATCTTTACCTTTAATTCCATCATTTTCAATACTCACAACTTTTTGTTCAATATTGTTTAATTTAGAAGTTAATTTTTGTATCTCAATAAGTACAGGATCAATATTTCCATTTATTGATTTATCATTTAATGGTGCAACTTCTTGCATAGCTTGTGTTTGTCCACCAGCTGGATTATTTAAAAATGTCCCTAAAGAATATGTTTCTGTTGCTTCAGGAGAGATTATTCTTGCCGTTGAATTTACATTATTATTCATCCATATCCCTCTCTATTTGACCAGATTCAATTAATTTTTGAGCTGCATCTAACATCTTTCTTTGTGCTGCTTCTACATCTTTTACTTTAATTTTTCCCAACATCTCATATTCTTCATTAAATCTATCTTTAGCTCTTGTACTCATTGCAGCTAAAATTGCATCTAAATGTTCTTGAGGAGCCCCTTTTAATGCCACTGCTAAATCTGCAGTATCAATTTCAGCTAGTATTTTCATAAGATCTGTAGCTTCTAACTCAACCATATCTTCAAACACAAACATATTGTCTTTTATATCTTTTGAAAGTTTTGGATTCATACCATCAATTGTTTTAAGAATATCACTAGATTTTGGTCCCATTCTATTTAACACATCAGCAACAACTTTAACCCCACCAACTTCAGTAACAGAGGATAATAATGATTCAAGTTTTCTTTCTAGTACAACAGACATTGTTCTGACTATTTCAGGAGAAACATCTTTAATTGTAGCCATTTGTATTGTTACTTTTACCCTTGATTCATCACTTAAGGTATCCAATAGTTCAGCTGCTTGTGCTGCCTCCATATGGGATAATATTACAGCCATAGTTTGAGGTGACTCATCTTTTATAAAATCTGCTAACTGTTTAGGATTTACATTTTCTAAATAAGAAAAAGAAGCCTGTGCTTGAGCCATTTGTGATAGTTTTGCCAATACACCATCTGCTTCACTTTTTCCTAATGATTTATAAAGTAAATCTTTAGCATATTCAAAACCACCTGCGGTTAAATAAGCATTTGATTTTGTAAAAACATGAAATTCACTTAATATTGCCAAAGAGATATCTTTATCAATTGAAGATAATTGTGTAATTGCTGTTGAGATTTGTTCAACTAAAGCTAATGGAAGATTTTGAAAAATCTTAACAGTAGCTTCTTCCCCGATCAAAACACAAAACATTGCCACTCTCTCAAGCATAGGGATATCTTTTAGTATCTCTGTATCAATCTCTTCAATCATTTTGTATCCTTACTTTTCAGCTTTGTTTCACCCTCAGATAACAACAATTCAATCATTTTAGCCATCTCATCTGGATGATTATTTATTTGTGTGTCAAGCTCTTCAACTAACACTTCATATCTCACAATTGTCTCTTGATCTAAGCCTTGTATATTTGATAATATTTGATTTCTAACTTTATTCTTTAACTTACTTTTAGCAATTGCAGGATTAAACTCTTCATAATCAAAATCTTCATCAGCTACACCTACTTTTTCTTTCTTTTTGGTTGTGCCTACAGAAGAGGAAAGATCAATCTCATTTGATGCTATAAACTTTTTATAAAATATAAATAGTAGTATTGCACTTATTAAATATTGTATATACTCTCCATAATCTTTTATTGCTGCTTTTGCTACCATATTTGAATCCATCTTACCAGAATCATTAACCATACCAGTATTATTACTATCAAAACCTAAAAATTTAAACGCTTTAACTGTAACTTTATCCCCTCTTGTAGAATTTAATCCTACTGATTCTTCAATAATTGATTTTATATTTAATAAAAACTCATCTTTTTTATCTATCTTTTCTAAAACTGTAGAATCAAATGTAACAGCTGCTGCAATATTTTTTATCCTTGCATATGAATTATCTTTTTGTTTGATTATTTTTTTAGATATCTCATAATTTATTACATTTTTAGCCTCTTCACTTGTAGCTTGAGATTTTATCTCAGCAGCATTTTCATCAGGATTCTGAATATTACTCTGGACACCAGGTACACCTTTATTTACTTTTTCTTTATCCTCTTTTGAAGATGTTAACTCTGTAGTTTGCTGACTTCTTATAGTACCTTCTGGCTCAAATATCTCTTGCTCTACTACTTGATTTGTGAAATCTAATGATACAGTAACTCTAGCAACAACTCTATTTATACCAATAAACGGTTCAAGCAATGTTATAATTTTATTTTCATAATCATTTTCAAGTTTAATTTTATATTTTTCATGAGATAGATATTTTAAACTATCTATATCTTCTTGATTTTGTTCTAGGATTGAACCATTTTGA
>DAOVXU010000194.1 GCA_030635995.1 Arcobacter sp.
AAAAATGGAAAGTATGAAAATTATTAATAAATATATAATTTAAGAATAAAAAAGAATTTATAAAAAAGAGGAAAAGATAATGATAGTCCATATAGTGATGTTTGCATTTAAAGAAGAGAATAAAGAACAAAATATTCAAAAAGTAAAAAAATTATTAGAAGAGCTTCCTTTAAAAATAAGTGAGTTAAAATCACTTGAAGTTGGAATTAATTTTGATACAGCTCCTCGTGCTATGGATTTATCTTTACATACAGCTTTTGCTACAAAAGAAGATTTAGATAGTTATGCCGTGAATGAAGAGCATCAAAAAGTTGTAACAGTAATTAAAGAAGTTACTGAATTTACTAAAGTGGTGGATTATATAGTATGATTTTGATGATAGATAATTACGATAGTTTTACATACAATATTGTTCAATATTGTTTAGAGTTAGGTGCGAATTTAAAAGTGATAAGAAATGATGAATTAACTGTAGAGGAGATAAAAGCATTAAATCCTCAAAAGATTATAATATCTCCAGGTCCTGCAACTCCAAATGATGCTGGTGTTTGTCTTGAAGTTATTGAAAAATTCGGAGACAGTACACCAATTTTGGGTATTTGTTTGGGACATCAATCTATAGCTCAAGTATTTGGAGGGGAAGTTATAAGAGCTCCTCATATGATGCACGGTAAAACTTCTCAAATTAAAATTTTATGTGAAGATATTATGTTTAAAGGTTTACCACAAGAGATGACAGAGACAAGATATCACTCTTTAACTGTAAATAAAAATAATCTACCATCAAATATAATTGTGACATCAAAAAGTTTAGATGATGATGAGATAATGTCTTTACGAATAAAAGATAAAAATATTTATGGTGTTCAATTTCATCCAGAATCTATTATGAGTGAATATGGACATGAGATATTGGATAATTTTCTAAAGATATGATCTCTCAAAGATTTAATTTAACTTTTGTCTTTTTATTAGTACTTGATTTTTTTTTGTTACTTTATGTAGCAGATGGATTGAGTATATCTACTAAAGAGATAAATTTATTTTATGGTGAGAATTTAAATTTATTAGGTTATTTAACTCATTTTTCAACAGATATATTTGGACAAAATAATATATCGTTACGATTGCCTTTTATATTATTTTATATTGGAAGTGTAATATTAGCATATTTATTAACTGATGATTATTTTACAAAGCCTATAGATAGATTTATATCTATTATTATATTTATGTTACTACCCGGTATAAATAGTGCAGCATTACTTCTGGATAATTCAATAATAGTGATATTTTGTGTATTATTATACTTATATCTTTTTAAACTTTATGGGAAAGAGTATTATTTATTATTAGTAATATTTTTGTTTATTGATAATTCATTTGCAATATTATTTTTGGCATTATTCTTTTATTCTTTACAAAAAAAAGACAATGTATTACTTATAATATCTTTAATTTTATTTGGTATATCGATGCAGATGTATGGCTTTGAAATAGGTGGACGGCCTAGAGGCTATTTTATCGAAACATTTAGTATTTATGCTTCTATATTTTCACCTATATTATTTCTATTTTTCTTTTATACTCTTTATAGAATTGGGATAAAAGGGGAGCGTGATCTATACTGGTATATAGCTTTTACATCTTTAGGATTGTCTTTACTATTTTCACTTAGACAAAAAGTTGATATTGTTGATTTTGCTCCTTTTGTTGTAATATCTATCCCTTTAATGGTAAAATTATTTTTACACTCATTTAGGGTTAGATTAAAGATATTTAGAGTAAATCATTATAGATTTGCAAAAGTGATGTTATGGGTATTGATATTAAATTTCATTGTATTACTTTTTAATAAACCTATATATTTAATCTTGTCAGATAATACAAAACATTTTGCATATAAATTTCATATTACAAAAGAGTTAGCAAGTGAATTAAAGAAAGATAATATTAACAATGTTTTTTGTGAAGATAAAGATTTAGAAAGAAAGCTAAATTTCTATGGTGTTACAAAAGGTAATAAATATTATTTAACCAATAGGCTATCTGATAACTATTTTAAGAAAATAGAGATAAAATATTATGGTAAACTTATCAAATCATATTACATATTGTTACTAAACTAAACATCATATTTTTAGAAATAGATTTTTATATATTTTTATGTAAAGACTAATTTATTACTAGATAAACTTAGAAAATTTAATTTTAAATAAGGAGCTAGTATGGCACAAAAAGCGATACGAGAATATGATGCTAAATCAATTTTAGCAAAACATTGGGATAAATATTTTCCAGATTTTACATATGCATATGAAACAACTATGGTTCAAAATGGTTCTGATCTATTAGAGCAAGCGAAAAGTAAAACTTGGTTAAATGATAAAAAATTGGTTGCAAAACCAGATATGTTATTTGGAAAAAGAGGTATGAATGATTTAGTACTTTTTAGAGATGCTAAGCCAGGTGATGTTACTTTAGCTAAAGCTTCAAGTTGGATAGATGAGAAGTCTTCTTCTAATCAATCTGTTTATTTTTCATTTGATGAAAATGATAAGCCATCTGGTGAACCATCTGTAGATAAATTAACTCACTTTATTGTTGAGCCATTTACACCTCATACTCAAGAAGAAGAATATTATGTAAGTGCAACTTGTGTAGGTGATGATGATGTTATATATATGTCAGCTGAAGGTGGTATCGCTATTGAGCAAAACTGGGATGAAAAAGTTGTAGAAGTAGCTTTTCCTATTACAGCAACAGAAGATGAAATAGCAACAGCAATTAGAGCAAATGTTCCAAAAGATGTAGCAGATAAAGATAAAGCAAACTTTGCTGAATTTTGTATCAACTTCTTTAAGGCATACAGAGAATTAAATTTCGCATACCTTGAAATCAATCCATTTGTTATGCAAGATAAAAAAATTGAAATGCTAGATATGGTTGCAAAACTTGATGATACTGCTGGATTTATGATGGTAGAAGAGTGGGGTAATGTTGAGTATCCTACTGCATTTGGTATGGAAGCTAAATCTCCAGAAGTTGAAGCTGTAGAAGAAGCTGATGCTAAAACAGGTGCTTCACTTAAACTTACTTTACTTAAACCAGAAGCTAGAATCTGGACAATGGTAGCTGGTGGTGGTGCTTCAGTTGTTTATGCTGATACAATTGCTGATATGGCAGGTATTGATGACCTTGCTAACTATGGTGAGTACTCTGGTGGTCCAACTACTGGTGAGACAAAATTCTATGCAGAAACGCTACTTGATTTAATGACTAGAGAGCCAGATCCTTCAGGTCGTGGTAAGGTTATGATTATCGGTGGAGCTATCGCTAACTTTACTGATGTTGCAAAAACGTTTACAGGTATT
>DAOVXU010000167.1 GCA_030635995.1 Arcobacter sp.
AAAAAGGTAAATTAAATATCCACGGCTGGTTTTATGATATAGAAGATGGTTCTATTGAAGAATATGATGCTAAGGCTAAGAAATATAGGAAATTAAATTAATTTTCAAAAGGAGTTATTCTCCTTTTGAATAAAATTTAAAATTTGTAATTTAATCCTAAGTAAAGAGCGCTACCAGTAGAATCTGTTTCAACCGTAGTAGTTCCTACAAGCATATCTTGCCATGATATATTTTTTCCTTTAAATGAAGCCTCTATTTCAAGGTTTTTATTTATATCATATAATCCACCAATACCATAATTAAATGCAAAACCTTTTAAATCTTCATTATCTGAAAAATATTTTGCAGTATCTTCATATGTATATGATCCAAAACCTACTGTCCAAAATGGAGAAAAAGATTCATTAGGATATACAAAATTCCAATCCATATTCCAACCAGAAACAATATCAGTACCACCATTAAATTTATGATCCATAGATTCTAATGAAAATTCAAATCTATTATCATTTTTTAGCATATAACCAATTTTAAATGGTGTTGAACTTGAATCATAATCACCAGTTGCAGAACCTCCAGTATTTGCCGTAACTGTCAATGTACCAGAACCACTTGATGCACCAATACCTACATATAATTTATTTGCATCAAATGCTAATGCACTTGTCCCTACAAATAATAAACTTGCTACAATTAAAGATTTTTTTATCATCTTTATATATCCTTATTTGAATTTTTTATTATCTTTTTAGATAAATATTGCATATTATATCAAATCTGTGTCACAACGGTGTCACAAAATACAAGAATATATAAATTTACTCTGTATATAAAACATACATCTAAAAGTATATTTATGATAAAATTTTATTATATATATTAAAGGATAGTTCTATGGAACGCTTTATTACTAAATCTGATTTATCAAAACAAATTTTAAAATCAGCTCAACTCTCTGCCTCTTTACCTGTCAATACTCTTATTTATGGTCAAATGGGCGTTGGAAAAAAACTTTTATCTGCTGAAATCTTACCTAATAGTACAGCTATAAAAGCAAATGAATTAGAAAAACTTATCATATCAAATCAAATCAATTTAAGTGAGTATAACTCTTTGATAATATATGAGATAGATAATGTTATAAATCTTGAACAATTTTTAAATAGTCTACAAAATATTAAATTAGTAGCTACAAGTTTAGAAAAATATGAAAGGCTTAATAATCTCTTTACAATTAAAATAGAAATACCTCCTTTAGAGTCAAGAAAAGAGGACTTAGATGAATTGATATCCGTATATACAAAAGAGGCATCACATATATATAAATCTAATAATCATACACATTATGATTTAAAAATAGATTTAAGTCAAAATGGCATAACTCTAAAACAATCAATTTACAAATCTATTTTACTACAATCAATTACAAAACAAGAGATGATGGATACTCTTGAAATATATCTTTTAAATCAACTTAAAGAGGAAAAAACATATAAACAACTACTTGAAGTATTTGAAATACCTCTTTTAAAAGCTTCTAAAAAAGCATTTAAATCCCAATTAAAAATGTCACAAAAGTTAGATATAAATAGGATAACTTTAAGAAAAAAATTACATAAATATTTTGAGGAAACATAATGTCTTTTTATGAAGAATTACTAGAAAATGACCTAAATCCTTTTATCCTTTTTAATGGGGATGGAAAAATAAAAAATTTCAATAAAGAAGCAGAATTTTTATTTAATTTTACAACACCAAAAGAATTATTTAATTTAGCTATTTCTTATGCTAGTACTACTTTTGGTTTTCAACAAGAATTTATATCTGTAAGATATGAAAAGCAATCTTTTTATGCAATATTAGTTGGTTATCTAACAGAAGATGAGATAATTTTAAGACTTTATAAAGAGGTTTTACATATTGAACCGTTAAAAATCGATAATAATTTACAGCTAACAAATATCTTTCCACTTATAGAATTATCTAAAAATACAACACTTTTAAATAGTAATATTAAAATTGAAGAGATATATGATGTATCAATACCTGAAATAAAACTAGATATAAATAAATTTTTAGTAACTTTAAATTCTATCTTTGAACAATTAATAGATATAAAAGATATACAATTAAAAGTTTATATTAAAACTGGAGAATATGAGATAATTGATAAGAAAAGATATAATATAATCGCTATTGAATTTATTAGTGATGAAATTATCAATTTTGAATATAATTTAAGTAGTAAAAAAAATTTAGATTTAATTTTTTGTAAAAATAAAATAAAATTAGAGATTCCACTTATACAATAAAAGATTAGATCTCCTTTTAAATTTGACCTCTAATCTTACCCCATAATAATCCTACATATTCATGCCAAGCTCTTTCTGTTTTATAGATACTATATCCATCTGTAAAACTTAAAGCTCTATCTGTATCTTTTATCCAATAAGCTGTAGGTGCAGGAATAGGATATAATCCAACTTTATTAAAAATAGCTATCGAACGAGGCATATGAGAAGCAGAAGTTATTAATATAAATTTTTTATCTCCTAAAATATCTTTTATTATTAAAGCTTCTTCTCTTGTATCTTTTGGTTTAGAGTTAATTATAATATCTTTTTTAGGAATTCCAGAAAGTTCTAGTATTTTTGCTATTTTTATAGCTTCTGGAATTTTACCTCTACACTCATATCCTGAAGTTATAATTTTACAATTTGGAATAAGATGATAAAGTCTCAAAGCCTCCCATCCACGATTTTTCATATCTCCACCCAAAAGTAAAATATACTTTATATCTTTTGGTATAGTTTGTAAAGTTTGATATTGTGATTCTAAAGGGTGTAAAAGTTGATTGGAAAATGGTGAATATCCTATAATAAGTATCCAAAATAAACTTATAGTTAAAAATATTTTTGCTTTTTTAAAACTACTTTTATATAAAAAATAAAGCCCAATCATACCTAAAATCAAACCAATAGATAAAGGCATAATAAAAGTTGAAATTAGTTTCTTTAAAATAAATCCAAATTCCATGAAGTTATCTAACCATCTGTTTAATAGCTTCTATAAAAGTATCATTATCATTTACACATCTACATACTTTATACTCTTTTAATCCAAACTCTTCAGAGAGTTCTCTATACTCAATATCAAGTTCAAATACTGTTTCACTATTGTCAATAATAAATGCAATTGGATAGATTATCACTTTTTTATCTTTAAAATGTGTTAGCATATAATCCAAACTAGGTTCAATCCATTTCATAGGTCCAACTTTTGATTGATAAGCTAAATGTATACCTTCAAATTTTACACCCATTTTAGATAATTTAGTTTTTAAAATCTCTACATGCTCCTCAATTTGACTTTGGTATGGGTCACCTTTTTTTATAATTTTTTGTGGTAAACCATGTGCTGAAAAGATTAAATAATAATCATCTTGATTTTCTCTTGCCTTTATAATCTCATCACAAATAGCATCATTAAATAATTCATTTTTAAAAAATGGTTCTATTATGGTTATATTAAAATTTGATTGAGCAAGTTCAATAAAATCTTCCAAACTAGATTTTGTAGTGGTTGTAGAATATTGTGGATAAAGTGGTAATAAAACTATATCTTTTATATTTTTTTCTTTTATTTTATCTAACGCTTCACTGCTAAATGGTTCTGTATATCTCATAGCCGTAGTTACAAAATATTCTCCATCTAACTCCTTTTGTAATTTTACTACTAAATTATCTGTAAGTTTATGAAGTGGGGATTCTCCACCTATTGCTTCATAATTCTTCCAAGCTTCATCAAGTCGTGATGATACAATAAATGAAGCTATTATAGAGCGTAATTTTTTACTTTTCATTGTTAGAATATTTTTATCATTAAACATATTGTGTAAAAATATTTTTAATTCCTCTTTACTTCTTGCTCCACCCATATTTAGTAACACTAATGCTTTCATCTATTCTCCTCTAATCGTATTATTTTATCACTGCACCAAAC
>DAOVXU010000255.1 GCA_030635995.1 Arcobacter sp.
GCTGTTGATTCTTTTATAATATCTAATTTATCTGCTATTGAACTTGTAACTATAGAGGTGAAAAATGCAATTACAGAATATCCTGTAATGATAAGTATCAATGTTGTAAATTTACCAGCATCAGTTACAGGGGTAATATCTCCATACCCAATAGTAGATACAGTGATAAATGCCCAGTAAATTGCATCTGTAAAAGAACCAATTTTATCATTTAGTCCATTTCCTTCATATATATAAAGAATTGTTGAACAGAAAAATATAACAAGAAGATATAACATAAGTAGTAGAGTCAATTCAAGTTTTTTCTCTACAAATACCCTAATAAATTGATTTAAGGAGTTTGAGTATCGTAAAACTTTAAATAGTCTAAAAAGTAAAAATATACGAAGTATTCTTAGTGGTCTGTATGATGGAAGAATTGCCAATAGATCTATAATAGAAGCTAAAGAGAATATATAAGTAAATTTTTTATTGGTAATAATTCTTAAACTTGAAGATAGATGATATGGGACATTTACAAATTGAGATTCTTCAAAATCTTTTATGATTTGTTTGTGGGATTCAAAACTTACTATAAGCCTACCTATCCACTCAAATATAAATATAACTACAGCAAAATATTCATAGTTATCTATAAAAGATGGTACTGGATGTTTCACTTCATATATTAAAATACCAACAGTACTTATAACTAAAAAAATCATAACTAAATCAAATATTTTTTTATGTTTAGTATTATGATTTAATAATATATTAACTAAAAAAGTTCTAAAACGATGGTATGTTTTAGAACCCTCTATAGAATATGATAATTTTACTATTAAATCAGTCATTAATTTTCCTAGAAACTATTAGATATTATCTAAATTTTTTCTTTTTAATAGATCTTTCATAGAAAGATAAGAGTTTAAGGCACTTAAATAAGCTCTAGCACTTGCTAACATTGTATCTACACTTAATCCATGCCCAATAATAGAATTTTCCTCTTCATCAAAAGATACTTTACAAATAACTTTTGCTAAAGCATCTTGACCTTCACTAACCGCTTTAACTGTGTAGTCATTTAATTTTCCATTGTATCCTGTGATTCTATCAATAGTTTTAAAAATAGCCTCCATCGTACCTTTTCCAATAGCTGCATCTGTATGTTCAACACCATCAAACTTAATACAAACAGCAGCACTAGGCACACCATTTGAGCAATCAGATATTTGTAAAGAGATCAACTCATATTGGATATTTTTACTTAATTTTTCATCTGTGATTATCATACGAATATCATCATCCATAATATCTTTTTTCTTATCACATAACATTTTAAATCGTTCAAATGATCTGTTTATCTCATCATCACTTATTTTATCAAAACCTAATTGATTTAATTTATCTTTAAATGCTGCACGACCAGAATGTTTACCCATAACAATAGAATTATTTTTCTCTATCCCTATATCTTCAGGTCTCATTATCTCATAAGTTTCTGCATTTTTTAATACACCATCTTGATGTATTCCACTCTCATGAGCAAAAGCATTTTTACCAACAATCGCTTTATTTGGTTGAGGTTCAATACCTGTAATAGTTGCAACCAATTTACTAGATCTCATTATCTCTTTAGTATTTATATTTGTAGTGTACCCTTCAAAGATATCTTGTCTAGTTTTTAAAGCCATAACAATCTCTTCCATAGCTGCATTTCCAGCTCTTTCACCTAAACCATTTATAGTACACTCAACTTGTCTAGCACCAGCAACAATACCAGCTAAAGTATTTGCAGTCCCTAATCCTAAATCGTTGTGATTATGTAAAGATATAATTGCACGATTATTTATAAATGAGTGCATCTGTTCTACCATATGTGCAATTTCGTGAGGTAATCTATATCCTACAGTATCTGGTAAATTAATAGTTGAAGCACCTGCTTGTATAACTGCATCAGTGATCTCTTTCATAAAAGACATTTCACTTCTACCTGCATCTTCTAGTGAAAACTCAACATCATCTACAAATGTTTTAGCATA
>DAOVXU010000138.1 GCA_030635995.1 Arcobacter sp.
AAACCCTAAAAATGAATTTCAAACTTTACCACTTTTAAAAGAGAGAGTTAAAGGTCTTGATAGTAGCAATCTAAAAAAAGGGGAGATTCTTGTGCCTGAACTTTTGGCAAAGGGTATGAAAGTTAAAAAAGGTGACACAATAGTTCTTGTTGCTAATAATAAAAAAGGTAGCGTAAATGGTATAAATCTTAAAATTGCTGGTGTAGTTGAGAGGATAAGTGGACCAGGTGGAAGAGATGGTTATATCCATATAGATGATGCAAAAAGGGTACTTAGGATAAAAGGTGTAGAGGTTAGTGAAGTTGTTGTAAGACTTAAAGATGTAAGTTTGCTACCTAAAATGATGGAGGAGTTAAAACCATTATCTAAAATGTTGAATAAAAATGATAAACTAAGCTTTGAGATACATAGTTGGACAAAACTTAGCCCCTTTTATAATATTGTAAAAATGTTAGATTTAATGAGTGCTTCTATTAAAATCATACTTATATCTATAGTGCTTATATCTATTTTAAATGTGATGATTATGAGTGTTTATGAAAGAATCAAAGAAGTTGGAACAATAGCAGCTATGGGAACACCACCATCTACAATTGTAAAATTATTTTTGGCTGAGGGATTTATGTTAGGAGTTTTTGGAGCAATTCTTGGAAGTGTTGTATCTGTAGTGATTGTCAAAATACTTGAATTTTCAAATATAACATACTCTTTTGGAAAACAAAGTAATTTATTGCTTGAACCTATTTTAAATGGAAGTGAAGTTATAAGTATAAGTATAATTGTAATTATTATATCACTAATAGCATCTATATCTCCAGCACTTAAAGCTTCAAAATTAGATCCAGTTGAAGCATTACGGACAAATTAAAATAGGCTATGGAAATAATAATATCACTTTCAAAAGGATATGGATTATCAACTCCATTTTGAGTGAAATAATTTAATTATCTCAGTATATTGTTATATTATTAAAAAATATAATGAACTGGAAAAAAATATTTATGAATAATGCAGAATTATCAATAGAACTTGCAAAAAGCTATAATAGAATATAATAAGAGTCAATTAAGTTTGAAGTACTGATTCTTTTAAACTTATTTATAATCAAATATTTATTATCTTTTTGTTAAAATAATGTCAATTTATACAAGGATTGCATTTATGAAATATTCTAATATTGATTTTAATTCAAAAACTATACTTGTTACAGGTGGAGCTGGTTTTATTGGTTCTAATTTAGCTTTTTATTTTCAAGATAATTATCCTGATTCTACTGTTGTAGTATTTGATAAGTTTAGAAGTGATAAAACATTTTCAAATGGAAGTTTAAAAAGCTTTGGACACTATAAAAATTTACTTGGATTTGCTGGTGTTATTATAAGTGGTGATATAAATGATAAAATTGCTTTAAAAGAGTTGGAAGATAATTATAAATTTGATTATATTTTTCATCAAGCTGCTATCAGTGATACTACTGTCCAAGAACAAGATGTGATAATTAAAACAAATGTAAATGCTTATGAAGATCTATTAAGAATTGCAATTAAACATGGTGCAAATATGATATATGCTTCATCTGCAGCAACTTATGGAGATAGTGATAAATTTGAAGTTGGATATGAACAACCAAATAATGCTTATGGATTTTCTAAGGTTATGATGGACAATATTACTTACAAGTATATTAATCAAGGTGTTGATATATCAATAGTTGGATTAAAGTATTTCAATGTTTATGGTAAAAGAGAATTCTTTAAAAATAAAACAGCATCTATGGTGGTACAATTTGGACATCAAATACTTGCAGGTCTTACACCAAAACTATTTGAAGGTAGTGATAAGATTATAAGGGATTTTATCTATATTGATGATGTTATCCAAGCAAATATAAAAGCTTGTAATCCTACAAAAAGTGGTGTTGTAAATGTAGGAACAGCAAATGCTAGAAGTTTTGAAGATATAGTAACAATATTGCAAAAAGAACTTGAAATTGATAATGGAAAAGAATATATTCCAAATCCCTTTGTAGGGCAATACCAATTTTTCACAGAAGCAAATATTGACACAACAAAAGAGATTTTAGGATATGAATCAAATTATACTATGGAGAATGGTATAAAAGCTTATATCCCAGAGATAAAAAGATTATATGAAAGTGAAGTGAAATAGATGTCAAATAAAAAACCAAATATTTTAGTAATCGGTGACTTGATGATTGACCACTATCTATGGGGTAGTTGTAATAGAATTTCACCTGAAGCTCCTGTACAAGTTGTAAATATAAAAAAAGAGACAACAGTTCTAGGAGGTGCTGGAAATGTTGTAAATAATCTTGTGGCACTTGGATCAGATGTAACTGTGATGTCAGTTGTTGGTGATGATGAAGTGTCATCTGAACTTATTGAAATGCTTGATAACATAAATACTACACACTTTTTAGTACTTGATCAAAATAGGAAAACAACTAAAAAAAGTAGAATAATAGCTTCAAATCAGCAAGTTGTAAGATACGATAAAGAGACAAAACAAGAGATAAATGAAGAGTGTGAGCAACTTTTAACCATCAAACTTTTAGAACAAATTGATAAATTTGATATTGTTTTAGTTTCTGATTATGGTAAAGGTGTAATAACTACTGAACTTATGATAAAATTATTTTTATTGCAAATGGATCTAATACTAAGGTATTAGTTGATCCTAAAGGTGATGATTATTCAAAATATAGGGGAGCATATCTTTTAACACCAAATAAAAAAGAGGCTCAAATTGTTACAAATGTAGATATTGAAGACGAAAGTAGTTTATATATAGCATTAAAGGCATTACAAAATAATGCTTCACTTGAAGTGCCTATGATAACTCTTAGTGAAGATGGTATAGCGATACTTACAAAAGAGGATAAGATACTAAAAAAACCAACAGTTGCTAGGGAAGTATTTGATGTAACTGGTGCAGGAGATACAGTATTAGCAAGTTTAGGTTTATCTTTAGCACTAGGTAAAGATATAGAATCTTCTATGGAGTTTGCAAATCTTGCAGCTGGTGTAGTTGTAGGTAAACTTGGAAGTGCAACAGCTACTATTGAAGAGATAGAAGAGTATAAAAGTACTTTACATAAAAGTAGTATAGAATCTCATATAAAAACTTTTACTGAAATTGAAAAAACTATTCAAAGACTAAGAGCTAAGGGTTCTAAAATTGTTTTTACAAATGGTTGTTTTGATATTTTACATAGAGGGCATGTAAGTTATCTTGATGTTGCAAAATCATTTGGAGATGTTTTAATCTTAGGTTTAAATAGTGATGAGAGTGTAAAAAGACTTAAAGGTGAAAATCGTCCTATAAATAATCAAGATGATAGAGGATTTATCCTTGCTGCATTAGAGAGTGTTGATTATGTTGTAAACTTTACAGAAGATACACCATATAATCTAATCTCCATTGTAAAACCTGATATTCTTGTAAAAGGTGCAGACTATGAAGGTAAAGATGTAGTTGGAAGTGATATTGCTAAAGAGGTCAGACTAGTAACTTTTTGTGAAGGTAAAAGTACAACAAAAACAATAGACACGATACGTGAAACATATCTTGATTTATAAAAAATTCAAAAACAAAATTAAAGGAAATAAAATAAAATGAAAAAAATATTAGCAGGAAGTTTAGTAGCGACAAGTTTATTATTCGGTAGTAATAGTGCAGAGATAAATATAAATAATGATACATTAGAATTAGTTGGAGAATTTTTATTAAATCATTCATATCAATTAAGTGATGAAGGTAACTATTATTTTACTGTAAATTATCTAGGTAGTGAAAATCAAGAATCAACAGTTGGTAATACTAAAAATAAAAAATTAGTTACTACTGGATTAAAAATAATGAATCCTTATATAGATGATAGAGGTTTAAGCTTAGGTATAGGTATTAAAGCTGTATGGGCAGACAATTATGAAAAAGATTTTTTTGCCACACCTTTAGAAGTATTTGCAAAATATGAAATAAATGAACAACTATCTTTAGATATGAATGTTGGTTATTCTCCAAAAGTTTTAACTCATGCTGATGGAGAAACATATAAAGATGGAAAAATAAAAGTAAACTATAAAGTTATAGATAATGGTTATGTTTATGTAGGGGCAAGATCTATAGAAACAACATATAAAAATAATGCCGAAATAAAATTTGATGATAATGTATTTTTTGGATATAAAGTACAATTTTAAAGATAACTTATGAATACAACTATACAAAAAGAATTTATTTCTCATCTTGAAACAATACAAAAAGTTATTGAATTAAGTGATGAAGATTTAGAAAAAGCTTCTGCTTTAATAGTTGAAACCTTAAAGTCTGGAAATAAAATTTTATTATTTGGTAATGGTGGAAGTGCCGCTGATGCTCAACATATAGCTGCTGAACTTACAGGAAGATATAAAACTGAAAGAAAAGGTTTACCAGGTATTGCACTTACAACAGACACTAGTGCTTTAACTGCTATTGGAAACGATTATGGATATGATAGAGTTTTTGACAGACAAGTAGAAAGCTTAGCAAATAAAGGTGATTTACTTTTAGGAATATCTACAAGTGGAAATTCTGCAAATGTTGTAAATGCTTTAAAATTAGGTCAAGAGATGGGCTGCAAAACTATTGGATTTAGTGGTAGAGATGGTGGAGCTATGAATGAAGTTTGTGATATAAATTTGGTAGTTCCTAGTGATAATACACCTAGAATTCAAGAGATGCATATATTATTTGGACATACCATCTGTCAAATAATAGACAATAACTTTTAAAAAGTCATCTCTTTTACTATTTCTGCGTTGAAAAGTATATTTCTAGATAGTCACTTACTAAAGTAAGCTCCCACCTAAAAATATACTTTCCGCCTTGAACTAGAAAAAGATATGACTTTTTAAGTAAATATAAAATT
>DAOVXU010000067.1 GCA_030635995.1 Arcobacter sp.
AAATTTAAAAGGGATAACTGCATGTAAAATTGCTTCAACTGAAGGGTTAGGAGCGTTCTTTTCTATCATAGCTTCTTTTTGTTGCGATACCATATCACTATCACTTAAGCTTTCAAGCTTAGCCATAGATATAAGAGTATCAAGTTTGACAGGAGCGAAACCCTCCTCTTTTATAGAAACCAAATCCCAACCACTTCCTTTTACAAAAAGTATATCTTCACTATCTATTTTAGTTTTTACAGATGTATTTCCGCCACCATGCAAAACTAACTCATCACTTTGACCTAATAAATTTGATGTATAAACTCTAAGTTCTAAATCTGTTTTATAACTTTTAGAGATCTCATTATCCCACAAATTTTCCATTATTTAAGAACTTCCAACTCATCTGAATATTTATCATCACAAAATGGCTCATATGAACTTTTATATATTTTATAGTGTGCTGATGTTTTATGTCCATCTAATGCCTTTTCATTTTCCCAAGTTTCAACAGCCATAAATCTTTTTGGTTCATTTTCATATTGAAATATTTCATAAAACAAACATCCCTCTTCTGCTTTTGAAGGTACTACCATCGCACTTAAAAGCTCTTTCATCTTATCTTCATAACCATCTTTTGCTATAAATGTTACACTTTTTGTTATTGTCATTTCATTCTCCTACATATTATATAAAAAGGATTCTAACAAATATTTAATTAAACACACCATTTTTAAGTTATAATTATATATAATAATTAAAATAATAGTTGAGGTAAAAGATGAAAATACTGGTTACTGATGATTCGAAAATGGCAAGAAGAATGTTAATAAAAACATTAAAAGAATTTATTACCCAAAATGATGAAATTTTACAAGCTGAGAATGGCGAAGAGTGTGTTGCAATATATAAAGAGCAAAAACCTGATTTAGTTTTTTTAGACTTAACTATGCCTATTATGGATGGTTTTGAAGCTTTAAAATATCTTAAACTTTATGATAAAGATGCAAAAGTAGTAGTTGTATCAGCTGATATACAAAAAGGCTCTTTAGATAGAGTAAGAGAAAGTGGTGCAATTGATTTTGTAAAAAAACCAATAGATGCCAGTAAAATGGAATTGATTTTTCAAAAAATAGGAGAATAGTATGTCTAATGAAATAATATTTGATGAAGATGAAAAAGATTGTTTACAAGAATTGATGAATATAGCATATGGTTCAGCAACTGCAGCTATTGCTGATATTATTGATGCTTTTGCAACTTTAAGTATCCCTACAATTGAGATAATTGATGCTTCCAATTTAAAATCATATTTAGCCTCAAACTTAGATATGACAACTCCTCATCTTATAGCTACTCAACTTTTAAATGGTGAATTATCTGGTGAAAATATATTTATAATAGATAGTAATTCAGCAATTAGTATGGCTCAAGAATTTGATCTTGCTGATGAAGATATGGAAGAGGAGGAACTACACGATATTGTTTTAGAGATTACCAATATTTTATCTTCATCAATAACTAGTTCTTTAATAAGTGAAATGAAAGCACATGCTACATTTTCTCCACCTAGTATTAAAACAATTAATTCTATAGATGATTTAAATGAAGAATTTATTTCAGATTATACTAAAGTGATTATTATTTCAACTCAACTTACCTTTGAAGCTCAAAATATCAATGGTACCCTTATGATGTTAACAACAGATAAATCAATCTTATATATTAAAAATGTTATAAATAGCATGCTGGAAGATTTTTAACAATGGATAATAAAACAGACAAATTCAACCTTATATGTGACACAATAAATAGTGGTATTTTTGTAATAACTGATGATTTAACTGTATCTTTTTGGAATCAGTGGCTAGAAGATTGTACAAATATTAAAGCTAATAATATAGAAGGGAAATCTATTTTAGAGTTCTACCCAGATTTAAATATAAAAAGTTTTCAAAGAAAAACAAAAACAACTCTTAGACTACAAGCCCCAACATTTTTCAATACATCAAAAGAGGGTTATTTACTAAAAATTAAATTAAATAATATAACTCAAAATGTATTTAAATATATGCAACAAAATATTACCATACTACCATATAATTTAGATAAAAAAGAAGTTATAGTCTACATATACGATAACACTCAATTAAGTAGTGTAAATTATCAATTAAAAAAAGCAAAAGAATCCCTAGAGATAAAAAATCAAATATTAAAAGAACAAAATCTAGAGTTTGAACAACTACTAAATTCAACTATGGAGGGATTAGGAGTAAGTGATAATAATCATCGCTATGTAAATGTAAATGATATCGCTTTAAATCTGTTAGGCTATGAATCTAAAGATGAATTAATTGGAAAACATATACTTGATTTTGTAAAAAAGGAATATCATAAAGATATAAAAGAAAAGATCTTAAAAGAATATACAAAACCATACGAGATAGAACTTATTAAAAAAAATGGAGATACTTTTCCTGCTTTAGTAAGTGGTAAATCTATTAATATAAACAACATACCACATAGAATATCAGCAATTATAGATATAACAGAATTAAGAGAAAAAGATAAGCATATTTTTGAACAAGCAAAACTTGTATCTATGGGGGAGATGATTGGAAATATTGCTCATCAATGGAGACAACCATTATCTGTTATATCAACAGCTGCAACAGGAATGTTGATGCAAAAAGAGTATGGAATATTAAATGATGAGACATTTAATAAATCATGTCAAGATATAAATGAACACGCTCAATATCTTTCTACAACAATAGATGATTTTAAGAATTTCATAAAAGGTGATAGAGAGAAAAGTATATTTAAATTAACAGAAAGCATTAATGAATTTTTGAATTTAATGGAATCTACTATCAAAGAATTTAATATAAACATAATCTTAAATCTACAAGATGACATTAATATTGAGGGTTATCCAAATGAACTTAAACAATGTATAATAAATATTTTCAATAATGCAAAAGATGTTTTATTGGATTTAAAAGAAGAGAAAATATATATTTTTATAACATCATATACAAAAGATAATAATATAATTATAAAAATAAAAGATAATGGTGGAGGTATACCTTTAGATATTTTACCAAAGATTTTTGAACCTTATTTTACAACAAAACATCAATCAGATGGCACGGGTCTAGGTCTGCATATGTCTTATAAATTGATCACAAATGGTATGGGTGGTAAACTAAAAGCTAAAAATATAACTTATTTATATAATGATATTCAATATACAGGTGCTGAATTTACGATAAGTTTACCTCTTCACTAAACTATGGATAATAAATATCATATTTTAGAAAAAGTTTTTGGACATAGTTCATTTAGACCTTTTCAAGAAGAAGCGGTAGATACAATTATAAAAGGGCAAGACCTTCTTACTATCATCCCCACAGGTGGTGGAAAATCACTTTGTTATCAACTTCCTGCTTTACTACTTAATGGAACGGCTATAGTTATATCTCCACTTATTGCACTTATGCAAGATCAAGTTATGGCACTAAAAGCAAATGATATAGAAGCTGATATGATAAGTTCTGCTCAAACTCAAAATGAGATCTCTGATACAATACAAAGAATGCAAAATGGAACTTTAAAACTCCTATATATTGCCCCTGAAAGATTCTCAGCTTATGGTTTTTTAGATATTTTAAAAACCATAAAAATCAGTTTTTTTGTAATTGATGAAGCTCATTGTGTAAGTGAATGGGGGCATGAATTTCGTAGTGATTATAGAAATCTAGGTATCCTTAAATCACATTTTCCCACTACTTCCATTTGTGCATTTACAGCAACCGCAACCACTAAAGTACAAACTGATATTGTTGAAGCTTTAAATATCCCTTTATGTAAAATATTAAGAGGTCAAACAAAAAGAGATAACCTTAATATAAAAGTGAAAAAAAGAGTAGGAAATGGAAGAGTACAACTAATAGAGTTTTTAAGAAATAGAGAAAATGAGATAGGAATTGTATATACATTTTCAAGAAAAGAAGCTGATAATCTAACCTCTTTTTTAAAAGAGAAGAATTTTAAAGTTAAAGCTTATCATGCAGGACTCTCAAATAGTATTAGAGATGAAGTTTATAAAGACTTTTTATACGATAGGATAAATATTATTGTTGCAACTATTGCTTTTGGTATGGGGATAGATAAAAGTAATATTAGATTTGTAGCCCACACCTCTATGCCAAAAACTATGGAAAATTTTTATCAAGAGATTGGTCGAGCAGGAAGAGATGGACTTCCTAGTGATACATTACTTTTATATACAAAAGCAGATGAGATACAAAGAAAAGCTTTTATTGCAAATGATATAAATTTACAATATAAAGACTTATTAGAAAAAAAGCTTGAAGCTATGTATAAATTTTGTATAAGTTCCTCTTGTAGGCATAAAACCATAGCTTCTTATTTTGATGATAAGATTGAGGTTTGTAGCACCTCTTGCGATAATTGTACAAAAGGTGAAGTTATCCAAGTAGATATATCTGTGGATGCTCAGAAATTTTTATCAGCACTTTATAGAACAAATCAAAGTTTTGGACAAACTCATATTATAGATATATTAAGAGGTTCAAAAGTAGCTAAAATTACACAATTTTCACATCAAAATCTATCTGTATATGGGATAGGAAAAGATAAAAGTAAAAATAATTGGGCTTTAATAGTGGATAGACTTTTAGACCTAGAAGCTATTATTATTGGAGAATATAAAGCTTTAAAAATTACAAATATAGGATTTGAGATATTAAAAGGGAAACAAACAGTTTTTATAGATGAAGATAAAATAAATGAACTTCCAAAAGATAAACCTAAAAAAATAAAACAATCTTTTGATAATATAAATATGGAATATTTTGAACAATTTAGAACACTAAGAACTTCACTAGCAAATATCCAAAATGTCCCTGCTTATGTTATATTTAGTGATAAAGTTTTAGTGGAATTAACAGCAACACTTCCACAAACAAAAGAACAAATGCTAGAAGTTAATGGTATAGGTGAAGTAAAATTTGAAAGATATGGTGAAGAATTTTTAGAACTTTGTATTAAATTAAAAAATAGTTAGTACTAGTTTTTTTCAAAATAAGACACAACCCCATTTGCAATCCCATCTGCAATCTTTTTTTGATAATTTTTAGTATAAATTCTTTTAGATTCAACAGGATGTGAAATATATCCCACTTCAATTAAAATAGATGGCATCTGTGCACCTACTAGTACCCAAAATGGGCCCTCTCTTACTCCACCATCCAAAATTGTATTTTTACCATAATATTTTCTTAAACTATATAGCATATGACTTTGTATATCTATTGCCATCTTTTGAGATGATGTTATTTTACTTCTATTTAATAATGTTAATAATATATTTTTAGAGCTATAACTCATTGAGTTCATATCACCTCTATTTTCTAAGGCTGCTACCCTTTTAGCTCGTTTACTTCTAGCAGGTGATAAAAAATAAGTTTCTACACCATGAGCTTTTTTTGCCCGATTTTTTCTAGCAGCATTTGCATGTATTGATATAAACATATCTGCATTCTTTTTATTTGCAAGTCTTGTTCTATATCTTAAGCTTACATATCTATCTTTATTTCTAGTTAGATAAACTTTAAAACCTTTTGATTTTAGATTATAATATAAATTCTTTGCCACATTTAACACAACAGTTTTTTCATATCTTCTTCGTGGACCAACTGCCCCAGAATCTTTTCCACCATGCCCCGCATCTATAACTATTGTTTTTTTCTTATTTGAAGAACTACTCTTTTTTCTAATTTTTACATATTTATTTGAAATAACTTTTTTACTTACCCTCTTACTCTTTTTAGGGAAAACTTTTATTATAATTTGTTTATTATTTACAATATAATATGTTTTTAAATTATAATAATCTGCAAGACTAATTCTTAAAGTTTTATATCTATATTGAACAATTTTTATCCGTTTTACATTATCTATTTTTAGTTTTGTAGGTTTTGCATCTTTAAAATTACCCACTATATCAAATGTATCATAATATCTATTTTTCTTTTTAGTTTCAAAAAATTTAATTGATTTTTTAGATATTCTTTTATTAAAATTTATAATAATCTGATTATCTTCAACATATACCGATTTTATAGAGTATTTTTTAGATGGTGTTTTTTTATAAGTTTTTTTTAATTTAATAGATTTTTTAGGGGTATCTTTTATAAATTTAATATTTCTATCTAATCTATAAAGTTCACTTTTATATTTTTTTACATCTTTATTTAATTTTGTACCATAACGAACAAGCTCTTTTAGATATTTTATCTCTTTTTGTTTATTGTTATGTAACATAGAAGTGATATAGTTCTTCTTTGCATAGTAAAATTTTGTTGCATCTGAAGAGGCATTTAAAAAACTAAAATTACCTATTATAAAAACAGTAATTAATAATATTTTAAAAAAACTTCTTTTATTCACGAAAAAATTATTCTCCGTTTGTTAATTTATCTATTAACTCTTTTTCACTAATTAACTTATCCAATTTATATCCATTAGTCCCCGTAAAGAACAATCCAGTATCAATATTACCTTCACAAGCATCAGCTAATCTATCTGCCACACAAAGTTTAACTTGCTTTGCCTCCTCACCTCTATTACAAGGAAAAATACAGTTACTTATACATTTAATTTTTGGAGCTGTATCAGCAGCAATATCTTCTAAAAGTTTTGTTTTAATTCCACGAGCGGGATAACCAACAGGAGACTTAAGCAATTCAATATCTTCCTCTTTACAATCTAATAAAATTTGTTTTAAATTATCATGTGCATCACATTCATAAGTTCCTATAAATCTTGTAGCCATCTGTATTCCAACACAACCCATAGCTAAAAATTTATCAATATCATTTTTATCCCAAATTCCACCTGCAGCAATCACAGGTATATCTCCCCAATTTTTAGCCTCTTCGATTACTGGAGGGACTATAACTTCAAGTTGAAATTCATCTTTTAAACAATCATCATAACCAAACCCTTGATGACCACCACTTAAAGGACCTTCAACTATAACTGCATCAGGAAGTTTTCCATATCTTTTCCATTTTTTACAAATAAGTTTTAAAGCTCTTGCACTACTTACAATTGGCACAAGTGCAACATCTGGATAATCAACAGTAAATGAAGGCATATTTATAGGAAGTCCTGCACCAGTTATAATAATATCAGCACCACCTTCACAACTATCTTGAACAACTCTTCCATAATCATTTGAAGCATATAAAACATTTACAGCTAAAGGTGCATCACCACAAATCTCTCTAGCATCTTTTACCATTGCAATCATTGCATCTCTTGAATTAAATTCAATAGAATCTACAGGACGATTTTGTAATAGTTTATGAACATATTTTTTATTTTTATAATATCCACTTCCGATAGAACTAAGAACCCCAAGACCACCCTCTTTTGATACTGTACCTGCAAGTTTATCCCAACTAATTCCAACACCCATTCCACCTTGAATAATTGGTTTTTCAATTGTATATTTTCCTATTTTAAATGAATTCATATTGTTTATCCTTTATTTAACTATTATTTTAACAAAATTCTTTTTACCTTTTTGTAAAACGAACTCTCCAATTTCTAAATTTAACTTATCATCTTCTACTTTTACTTGATCTAACTTAACAGCACCACCTTTTAAGTCTCTTCTTGCTTGTGAAGTTGATGGTACTAAGTTACAATCTACAAGTGCTTGAAGTATCCCTATACCAACATTTAAAGTAAACTCTTTCATATCTGTAGGGATATCTTTTTTTGCAAAAATTTTAGTAAATTCATCTCGTGCGATTCCACCTGTACCATCTCCATGAAATCTATCAACAATCTCCATAGCTAACATATCTTTTATTTTTTTAGGATGTAAAGATCTATTTTCAACACCTTTTTTTAACTCTTCAATAGTTTTTAAATCTTTTGTAGATAAAAGTTCGTAATATCTCCACATTAAATCATCAGATATAGATAAAATCTTTCCAAACATATCATTTGGCTCATCTGTTACACCT
>DAOVXU010000231.1 GCA_030635995.1 Arcobacter sp.
GCAGAAGATGTAAGAGTTGGAATTATCTCATATAAGATAGCTGCTCATGCTGCTGATATTGCAAGAGGTAGAAAAAATGCCAGAGATATTGATGATGAGATGTCAGATGCAAGATATAATTTTGACTGGAATAAACAATTTTTTCTCTCAATTTGATTTAATGGAACATGCCCAGGACCCTCTATCATAACTTGAACATCTTTTTCCCAAGCTTTAAGTGTAAGTTCACCTAAAACTTTTAATTCTTTTAATTGTGCTTGATCTGAAGCATCTGCTAAACATCCCGGTCTTAAAGAATCACCCAAAGAAAGTGCTACATCATATTTAGCACAAATATCTAAAATATCATCATATGCTTCATAAAATGGATTCTCTTTATGATAATGCATCATCCAAGAAGCCATAAGTGAACCACCTCTTGAAACAATTCCCATTTTTCTTTTTGCAATTAAAGGCATAGTTTCAAGTAAAAACCCAGCATGGATAGTGATATAACTCACCCCTTGCTGTGCTTGTTTCTCAATAGTTTTAAGCATAGATTCAATTGTAAGATTTTTAATATCATCTCCACAATCTGCAATAATTTGATACATAGGAACAGTACCTATTGGAACAGTTGAGTGTGCAATTACAGCTTTTCTAATCTCATCTAAATCTCCACCAGTACTTAGATCCATAATTGTATCTGCCCCATATTTTAAACACATATCAACTTTTTCAATCTCTCCAGAGATATCTGAAGCTAAAGCAGAAGATCCAATATTTGCATTTATTTTACATAAACTTTGAATCCCAATAGCCATAGGCTTTAAATTTCTATGATTTACATTTGCAGGGATTATCATCCTACCTCTAGCAACTTCACTTCTTACAAGTTCTACATCAATATTTTCTGCTAATGCAACCGCTTCCATATCACCTGTGATGATATTTTGCTTTGCATAATACATTTGTGTTCTTACTTTATCGTTTGTGTGATTGTCTAACCAACTTCTCATAATATATTACCTATTTATTTAATTTAAACGATTATATTTTAATCTTCCATAAAATTTTCTTAGGGGCACACTTTAATAATTAAAATATAGAAAATATATTTAATTTGTTATAATAATTTCATTATGAAACGGATAAGATGCCAATATTGCGATAGAATGTTAAAACTTAAAGATTTAGAAAGTGGATATGAATATCGCTGTTCTAAATGTGATTCTTTAATTTATCGTCCTGGGGAATCAAAAACTATTATAATAATTATGGTTATTAGTACTTTTATTCTATTTTTTTGGACAATTACACAACCTCTTTTAAATGTTAAAATATTATTTGATACTCAAATATCTATTGTTCAATCTATTTCATTATTGTATAAAAGTGATATATTAAGTGCTATTATTTTAGTATTTACAATTATTGTTATCCCTATTAGTATCCTTTTACTTATTTTTTTAATTATATTTTACAAAAATCTAAAAATATCTACTGAAAATTTAAAAATACTTATATCAACTTACCTTTATATAAAAGAGTGGAATATGATAGTTATATATTTTGTAGGGCTTCTTGTAGCAATGGTAAAGATTACTGATATTTCTACTATGACTATTCTAACAGGACTTTGGATAAATGCCTTATATGTTGTATTTCTTTATCTTACTGTTATTTGGTTTAATCCTTATGATACATTACATATCCATGTAAATAAAAAGCTAGATCCTAAATCGATACATAAAAGTATTTTCTTTTTAATATTAGCTTTTATATTTCTAATTCCAGCAAATTTACTGCCTATAATGCCAATATATAAATACGCTGTATACTATCCAAATACACTTATAGATGGTGTTATCTCTTTTTATCAAGAGGGGGATTATTTTGTCTCTTTTGTAATTCTTATCTCAAGTATTATTTTACCCATTGTTAAACTTTCAGGTCTA
Source organism: Arcobacter sp. (assembly GCA_030635995.1). Lineage (GTDB taxonomy): Bacteria > Campylobacterota > Campylobacteria > Campylobacterales > Arcobacteraceae > CAIJNA01. Next base: position 1,938 of record DAOVXU010000231.1, read on the forward strand.
ACTTTTATGATAATTATGGTTAAATATGATCTATTACCAAGATACAAAAAATTTACCACTAAGTATTATATTATAATTAATGCTATTAGTAAATATTCTATGATAGATGTTTATGTAGTAGTATTAGCATCATCATTTATACAATATGATGATCTAATTAGAATAGAGATAGGGACAGCTTTTATACCATTTACATTAGTGGTATTTTTTACTGTTCTTGCAAATAAAAACTTTGATACAAAATTAATATGGAGGATAAGTGCCAACAAAACCAATAATTAAAAGAAAAAAATCAACTATGATCCTTGCATGGCTAGCACCTATTGTTGCTATTATTATTTCATATAGTATGCGTGAAAATTACTTTGAACAAAAAGGTAATATCATAACAATATATACAAAAGATATAAAAGGGTTAAATGTAGCTAAAAGTCATATTCAATTTCGTGGTCTTAAAATAGGTAAACTATTATCTATGAGTATTGATAAAAAAGATTTAAAAAGATTTAAAATAACTGCTCAAATATA
>DAOVXU010000156.1 GCA_030635995.1 Arcobacter sp.
ACTATCTTGATCTCCAAGTCCAAATAATGCTACAGTTTTATTGGAAAAATCTATATCACTAAAATCATCAATTATCTCTTCCCAATCATCTTGAAGCTCACCTTCACCCCATGTAGATATTCCAAATATAAGTTTATCATATTCGTTTATCGTATTTACACCACAATCTGCTATATCAAAAGTTTCAATATCTCCTAACTCTTTTGATATTGTTTGTGCTACATTTGCTGTATTTCCTGTGCTACTTGCATAAAATATTGCTGTTGCCATTTGTTTTCCTTTGTTGTTGAGGGATCCCCCTATATAAATCATTAAGTGAATATGGAATAATTTTTATCTTATATTCAAAACCTTGATCCTCTAAACTTGCTACTTTTACCTCAGTATGTTTAGTGAAGTTACTATTTTTAGGATATACAAAATATATATTTTTTATATCTGTATTTTGTATCAATTCAGAAGCTATTTTTACCTCATAATCTAAAAATAATTTTTTAGAATTCATTTTTTTTACAAGTGGTATCACTTTAATTGTTTGATGATTATGTGGAATTATATCTATACTGTCAAGATTATTTTCAACAAATCTATCTTTAGAATTTCTTGCAATTTTATTATATACAAATTGAAAAAAATTACTATTTTTATTCAAATCTCTATTAAAATATAATAGTGCTGATTTACATTCATTAAAACTCATATTTTTCCTTTTTTTTAGTTTTGTTATATTCTTAAAGAGACCTTGCCAATAGTATGAAAATTTTGCCAAAAATTATTACTAGAGTGATTTAGGAGTGTGTCTCTTTTGTTATTAGGAGAATAACTAAGCGGACAAGATCTCTTTAAAAATATAACTATAATTTATTTTACTATTTGTATCTCAAAATTCTTTTCAAATTTATGATTTATTTTATTTAAATCTAAAAGATGCTGAATACTTAAAAATTGTTCAATATCAGTATTTTCATTTGATTTCAAATTTCTAATACGATTTTCTTTTGTATCAAATTTATAAGATGAATATCTATTTAGTTCATCAATTAATAATTGTGCCATTTTACTTCCTTTCTAATATTAATAATTGTTATCAACAAAGAAAGTATATAGCACTTTGTCTTAAAATCAACTTAATATTGATAATTATTATTAAAAAGAACTATGATTTATTAAATTAAAAGATTTGGTTTTGTTTATCTCTTTGTTCCACAACTACCACCACATCCATTACAACCTTTTGTATTAAATAATTTTTTATACAAAAAATATAAAGCTGCCATTGTGATAATTCCTAGAAATATATTGTCAATTTGCATTTTTTATCCTTTTATAAACTTTATAGAAAGCTATGGTTAAATAGCTCTCTAAAAATATACACAATTAATTATTGAAGAATATTTACATATTTAAATATGTAATCTTTTTTTGTTTTTAAAAATTCTTTTACTTTTTCAAAATCTTTTTTAGAAACTCTTTTCTTGTACAATTCAATACATTGTAATTGAACCAGTGAAGCTTCAAATTTTAGTTCAGCTATCTCTTCAAGTAGAACCACTATTTGCTTATGAGTATTTTGTTTTAAAGATAATTCAAAAACTTTAGATTCTAATTTTGTAAGTTTTTTCATTTTTGGTTTTAATTGAGGTAAAATTATTGTTCTTATCTCATCTGCAATATCCAATGTTTTATTACTTATTTTTAAATCATACCCAACTGTACTTGTAATACCTACATATCTTGGCATCATTTGTGATGCAAATATTGATTTAATTGGTATTATATAATCACTAGCAACCAGTGCTGTATTTAAAATAAATGCTGTTGCTATTATTAATATTTTCTTCATCTTTTTATCTCCTATTTATAAGTAAGTTTATTTACTTTTTTCCATTGTTCTTTTGTTAAAATCTTTTGTATATGATTTAAAGCATCAATTCTTCCATCCATTGCTTCTCTTTTAAGTTTAGAAATTTTATCAAGAATATTTTTTAAGTCAGTTTTAGTTTTACCTTTTTTAACCATTCTTTGAACTTTCTTTTCTAAATCAAAAGCTGCTCTCATTTTTGCTTGAAAAACAGCTGGATATACAGCTTTTACTTCAGTTTTAAATCTTTTCTTTTGTTTTTTATCAACAATTACTTGTCCCATTTTTATAAATTTTCCTGGGTGTGGTAAAATAACCAATTCATCAATTATAAACTTTTTACTTTTTGGTGAATATAATTTTGTAGCATAAGCTAAAAGTTTTTTATATTGTTCTTTTGTTAAAACAGTTCTCACATCATTTATACACTGTAGATGTTCTTTTGTTAAATGTGTTCTAAGTTCTGAAATTGCATCAACAATTTCAAATTGAGATTTTGCTATATTTGAATCTATTGCGATATTTTGAGATAATTTTAACTCTAACATTTTAATATCTTGCGATGCTTTTATCACAAGTGGCACAACTCTTGCTTTAATATCTAAAATAGCTTTTATTTGTTTTTTAGATAACCCTAGCGATGAACTTTTAGGATGATGTAAACTTAATCCTGCTAAAAATGGTAAATTTTCATGTACTAAAAAATAATCTTTAGGAAAATTCTCTTTAGCTTTGTAAAACTGTCCTTGTTTACCTGCAGCTTTTGCTAACTTTGCTCCAAAATCTCCTCGTGGTATTACTGGTTCTGCAAATACCAATGAACTAGCTACTGCTAATCCCAATCCTACTGCTACTATTTTCTTAATCATTTTCTTTTTTTCCTTTATCGTGGTATAATAAAGTTCAATATCTCTCATAATAAGAGTGCTTAAATGCAGTATTGAACACCTTGGTTAAAGAGTCTAGTTTGAAATTTTGCTCTTTAACCTTTTGTACTTTTATTTTTATTTCATTTTCTTAGCTTCAACCCAGATAACTGCATCTTGACTTAACTCTTTACCTTTATACTCTTTATCGCTACCCGCACCTAATGCACAAAATCCCCAAAAACCAGCTTTTGGAATAGCAAATGTAAATTCACCATCTTTATTGGCTTTGATTCCCATAGTTACAAAACTATCTTGAGGTGCTTTGTATCTATTTTCCCCCATTGAGTTTCTATCCATATTAGGTGTATTGTTGATATATTCAACTTCAATCTCTGCAAATGGTACAACTGTACCTTTTGATTTTACTACACCTGTAAAACTTCCATGTTCCCAAATAGCATAAGGTTTTGTCAAAGGTACAATTTCAGCTTTTAGCCCTAAATCTGCATCCCAACCATTTGGAACACCTGCTACATTTATTACTGTTTTTGTAATTTGTTGGATATAGATATCTTCATTTGCCTCATAATATGGTGTTGGAACCATAACCATCATATGATCACCCATACTTCTAGCTTTGTATTTTGATGTAAATGCTTTTCCATTATTGTGTTTTCCATACCATGTAATTGGATTTAATGTATCTTTTAAATCTTTTTTACCTTTTTTTTCAGTAATTGAATAAAACTCTTCAACTCCTGCCATATCCATAGTATGTTCATCTGCAAATGGGTGTGTAAATACATGTTTAAACTCTATTGTTTTACCTTTTACCAATGCTGTATTTGGTGTGTATACCATCTGAAAGTGTGCCTGAGCTGAAATTGCTAAAATAGTTGCTGCTGCAACTGTACTTAATATTGTTTTTTTCATATTTTTATATCCTTTTTTAAGTTTAATTGTAATAATCACTATCAATTAATAGTGAAAAAAAATAAGCTAAGTGCTAACTTCTAAATACTCTCTAGTTCCCATATAATATTTACAAATTAACACTCAGCAATAAGATTTTATTCTGTTATATCAGAACCTTTAATAAATACTTGGTGACCCTCACCAGCATCAAAAACTGCATTGTAAGAACTGTTTGGCTTCTTAAATGTAACTTCACTATCTTCACTCATTTTAGAGTTAAATATAGCTTTTCCATTTTGTTCAATTCTAAACTTCACGCCACTTGCACTACTTCCATCACTAAATCCACCTTCACAAGTGATAGTATCATCACCATTGTCAAAGCAACTCATAATAGCTGTATGTGCAAAAAGTGAACTAGAAGCTATTGCTAAACTAAATATTACTTTTTTAATCATTTTGGTTTTCTCCTTTCATTAGATTTTTTTAGGTATTTTAAATCCACCTTGCCAATTCATTGTTTTAGATGGCCAAAGTCCTAAAATTATCGCAATAGAAGCAACACTTAAATAAAAATATGTCATAGCTTCAACTCCATCCCAGCCATACACTGTCCCTAAAGTAAATACCATACCAGAGATAGTTAC
>DAOVXU010000166.1 GCA_030635995.1 Arcobacter sp.
AAGTTAAATTTTATCTTTATAGTAATTATCCATTTTTAAACAGAAAAGAAAGAGTTCTTACTGCTTTTCAAAAAAAAGCTATATCTGAAGTTGAAAAAGCTGAAGATGGTATGTTCTATCAAAAAGATATTATTGATGGCAAAGAGGTACTAAGGGTTGCTATTGCTGATTATATGGTATTACCTGGATGTGTAAGTTGTCATAATACCCATAAACTTAAAGATTGGGAATTTGATTGGAAACTTGGGGATAAAAGAGGAGTATTAGAGATAGTTACACCTATGGATATTGCTCTTGGAGATATGAAAAAAGCTAGAAATAAAATAGTGGTAACATCTCTTGGTTTGATGATATTATTGGTTATTTATTATGCTTTTATTTTGCTAAGAAGGGAAAATGAATTATATGAAGAAAATAAAGAATTAAGTGTAAATTTAGAAGTTTTATTTGAAGATTTTGGTAAGTATGTTATATCTTCAAAAACAGATTTAAAGGGTATTATAATTTATGCTAGTAGAAAATTTTGTGAAATATCAGGATATAAAGAGGAAGAGTTAATAGGGTCAAATCATAATATAATACGACATCCAGATACTCCAAAAGAAACTTTTAAAAATATGTGGACAAATATAAAAGAAAATAAAACTTGGACAGGTGAAGTGAAAAATAGAAAGAAAAATGGTGAATTTTATTGGACTTATGCTGTTATTTCTCCTTTGTATAATAATGAAGGATTAAAAATAGGTTATTCTTCAATTAGACATAATATTACGGATAAAAAGAAAATAGAGGAGTTTAATTTAACTCTTGAACAAAAAGTTGTAGAAGAAGTTGAAAAAAATAGACAAAAAGACCAACAAATTTTAGAGCAAAGTAGATTAGCCCAAATGGGAGAGATGATAAGTATGATAGCTCATCAATGGCGACAACCTCTTTCTGCTATTAGTTCTACAAGTGCAGGAATAAATCTAAAAGCAAAACTAAATAAATTAGATAATGATGTAGCAATAGACTTATCTGATAAAATATCTCAATATTCACAACACCTAAGTTTAACAATAGATGATTTCAGAGAGTTTTTTAAATCAAATAAAGAGAAAAAATATACTACTTATGATAACTTAATAAAAAGTGTATTAAATATAGTAGAAAGTTCTATTATCAATCAAAATATAAATTTAATTAAAAAACTAAATTCTAAAGATACTTTACATACTTATGAAAATGAAGTAAAACAAGTTGTATTAAATCTTATTAAAAATGCGGAAGATATATTATTGGAAAAAGAGATAAAAAATCCACAGATTACAATAGAAACACAAAATAATATTTTAACAATAAGTGATAATGGTGGAGGAATAAGCGATGATATCATGGATAAAATATTTGATCCATATTTCTCTACAAAAACTAAAAAAGATGGAACAGGATTAGGTTTATATATGTCTAAAACAATTATAGAAGAACATTGTGGTGGAAAGTTGAGTGTATCAAATGATACAGATGGTGCTGTATTTAAAATAACATTAGGAGTAAATAATGGATAATATTGAAGAGATAATAAAATATTCACAGCAATTAAATCTTTTATATGTAGAGGACAATCAAGAAGCAAGAGAATCAACAATATTTGTATTAGAAGAATTTTTTGATAATATTATAGTTGCAATAAATGGACAAGATGGTCTTAATAAATTTAAAGAAAATCAAGAAAACATAGATTTAATTATTACAGATATCAATATGCCAAAATTAAATGGTTTGGAGATGACTGAAAAAATAAAAGCAATAAAGAATACTATACCTATTTTAGTATTATCTGCTTATAACGAATCTGGTTTTTTTATAGATAGCATAAAGCTTGGCGTTGAGGGATATTTATTGAAACCAATTGATATAGATCAATTCTTCGGAGTACTTGAAAAAGTTACTCAAAAATTAAAATTAAAAGATGATATTGATAAAAATATTCACTTTTTAAAAGAGTACCAAGAAGCTACAAATAGTAGTGCAATAGTATCAAAAGCAAATCTTCAAGGTATCATAACATATGTAAATGATGAATTTTGTAGAATTTCAGAATATACACCAGATGAACTAATAGGAAATAATCATAATATAATAAGACATCCTGATATGCCAGCAAGTGCATTTAAAGATATGTGGCATACTATAAAAAATAAGAAACAAATATGGAAAGGATTAGTTAGAAATAAAACAAAAAGTGGTAAGAGTTATTATGTTAAAACGACAGTGAAACCAATACTAGACCAACATAATAATATAGTTGAATATATAGCACTTAGGGATGATATAACTGATATAATGAATCCAAAAAAACAACTTGATGATGCTATTAAAAATGCTAAAGAACCACTCGTAGTTTATATAAAACTTGAAGAATTTAATACACTTGTAGAATTTTATGATAATGAAACAGTTGAAACTATACAAGATAAAATCACACAATATTTAGAACAAAATCTTCCAACTCTTTGTAAATTTGAAAAAGTTTATCAACTTGGTAATGGTGAATATGCTATGACACAGGAAAAAGCAGTATGTATGGAAGATAAAGATACTTTTATTAAACAACTAAAAGAATATCAAGATACTATTAAAAATAGTTCGATAGATATTTATGATGTTGATTATGATATGTCTATAATTATTAGTTTGGCATATGATAACAACCAAGTATTAGAAAGTTCGAAACTTGGAATTAGAGAACTGCTTAGAACTAAACAAGATTTTATTATATCAAATAATTTTGCTCAAATAGAACATGATAAAGCACAAAAGAATATGAAAACAATATCTATGGTTAAACAAGCGATAAATGATTATAAAATAATTTCATATTTTCAACCAATTGTAAATAATAAAACACAACAAATAGAAAAGTATGAATCTCTTGTAAGACTTATAGATGAAAATGGAAAAGTATTATCCCCATTTTTCTTTTTAGATACAGCTAAAAAAGGAAAATATTATTCACAAATTACTAATATGGTTTTAAATAATTCATTTAGTGCTTTAAAGAATACAGATATGGATATATCAATAAACCTCTCAGCACTTGATATAGAATTAAAATCTACAAGAGATAAGATATTTGAACTTTTAGAAGAAAACAAACAATATGTTTCAAGAATAGTTATAGAGCTACTTGAAGATGAGAGCGTAAAAGATTTTAATACTATTAAAACTTTTATAAGAAATGTTAAAGATTTAGGTGTAAAGATTGCTATTGATGACTTTGGTGCAGGATATTCAAACTTTGAGAGACTTTTAGATTACCAACCTAATATATTAAAAATAGATGGATGTTTAATACGAGATATTGAAACTAATAGCTACTCTTTGTCAGTTGTTAAAACAATAGTTGCTTTTGCAAAAGAACAAAATATATTGACAGTAGCTGAGTTTGTTGAAAATGAGGCAATTTTTAATATTTTGAATAAGATTGGTGTTGATTATTCTCAAGGGTATTATTTTGGTAAACCTGAGCCTTTAAAAGTATAAAATAGGAATAATGAGTGAAAAAAATTAGTTATATATTTGGTATATTATTTATTATATCAATAGGATTTGGTATATTTGATTGGGAAGTTGATGGGTTTGATTTTTTAAAAGCTCAAGATTATAAGTTTTACTTTCAGTCTTGGATATCTTTTGCGGGGACTGTATTTTCTTTAGTTATGGCAATAACAACATATATATTATATAAAAAAAGTAAGATACTATCTTTAAAGTTAGTATCAGTAAGTTTTATACTCATCTCTATAGCATATGGCATTATTGCTTATCATACATCATACTGTAAAATGTGTAGTGATCTGTCTTTATGTGGGGCTAGTCATAGTTATCCAAATTATGTTATTTTGATATCTTTGATTATATTTGTTTTAACTTTACTTTTTGTAGATAATAAACTTAATATATCATTGATTAAGATATTTTCTTATGGTCTTATAATATCAACCATGCTTTTAATGATAATATTATTTTTAAGTTTAAATTAT
>DAOVXU010000085.1 GCA_030635995.1 Arcobacter sp.
AAGTTTTCTCCAATATCTCTTAGAGCTAGAACTGTTGCTTCCATAGTTCCATTTATACCATTTGCTATTTTTCCAAAGTCACCTACATATTGTTTTTCATCAATTCTAATATCTAATGAACCATCTCTTGCACCTTGGTTCATCATATTTGAATCTTTTAATAAAAGTTCAATATTTTCTCTATCATTTAGCATTTTTTCATTGGTTCTTTTAATACCATCAATCAAATCTAAATACTTTTCAGATTTAAATTCACTAAAAAGCTTATCAGTATCTACATATTCCCCATTTGAAAATCCATCAATTGCTTTTCCCACATTTTCTATAAAACTAGAATCTACCCACATAAATATCCTTTCTATAATATTCTTTTATTTTAAATTAAGATATTAACTCATCCACAATATCATCATCTTCCCTATTTATATGGCAACTCTATAAAGAATTTTGCACCATATTTACTATTTTTTACATATAACTTACCTTTTAAACTCTGAGTTACTATTTTATAACTCATATAAAGTCCAAGACCCGTTCCAATAGATTTATGTTTTGTTGTAAAGTATGGGTTAAATATTTTAGGCAATACTTTATCTGGTATCCCCCCACCATTATCCTCTATTATTATGATTGCCATCTTGTTTAGATTGGTATTTTTTTGAATTAAAGATATTTTTATCCAAGGATTATCTATATTATTTTCTACTAATGCATCTTTTGCATTATTTATAATATTTGTAATTACTTGTGATAGTTCACCTATAACTATATTTATCTTGACTGGATTATTATAATCCAGATTGTTTTTTATCTCTATATAGTTATTTTTTAAAGATTCTTTAAGAATATCTAAAGTTAAATCTATCCTCTCTTGTAGTATCACCTCTTTTAACTCTTTTTTCTCTTTGATAAAATCTTGAAAAGTATCAATAGTAGTAGATAGATATTCAATATTAGTTTCAATAATATCAAGTTTAGTATTTAAAAAAGTTAAAAAACTTTCCCTCTCATCCTTTTTTGAAAAATCCAATTTACCCATCATAAGTTTTATTTTGATACCTAAAGTAACAGAACTTATAGTAGCTAGTGGTTGTCTCCATTGATGGGCTATATTTCCTATCATCTCTCCCATACTTGCCATTTTAGCTGATGCAAATAGTTGTAAATCTTTTTGACAATTATGCTCAATCTCTCTTTCTACTCTTTGCTCAAGATCGTTTTTTAAATTAAAAAGTTCTGTTATCTCTGTAAGGATAATAATATTTTCATTATTTTCTTTAAAAACTCCACCACTTACTGTTACATTATATATTCTTTCATTATTTTTTTTATCTATCATATATGCTAAGTGTAGTTGATCTGGATGAATTGTAACATACTCAATCCAACTTATTCCACCTTCCATAATTGGCATAAGATGAGGTGTATTTGGTTTATATATAAATAACTCACAAATACAGTTATGTTGTTTATTAAAATCAGTTAAATCTTTATAGTTAAAAGTTTTGAAAAATATATCATTTATTTGTGAAACTTGTTTACCATCACCAATAACTATTATTGAATTTTGCATATTAAATATCATATTTGTTTTTTGATTTTGTTTTTTAATATTAGCTATTTTATTTGAAATCTTTTGCTCTAAATTATTATTTATATTTTCTAATTCTTTTTTAGTCTTTGAGAACTCTTTGTTTGTTAAAAATAGATCAATATATGAATTTACCCTATTTAATAATTGATACTTTTCGATAGGTTTTATTAAATAATCGACCGTTCCAACCTCAAAACCATCTCCTATAAACTTCTCAGCTTTAAAAACTGCTGTTAAAAATATAATAGGAATATCTTTAGTTTTGGAATCCAATTTTAAAAATTTTGCCATCTCCAATCCATCCATATCAGGCATTTGAATTTCAGTGATTATTAGATCTATATTGTTATTTACAGATATTTTTAAAGCCTCATTACTATTTAATGCTCTAAAAATTTTTATCCCACTACACTCTTTTAAATTTTTTAGCATATCTTCTAATATATATAAATTTTCCTCTTTATCATCTACTATTAATATATTTATATTCATAATGTTAGCCCTATTATTTTTGTTTAATTTTTTATAGGTAATGTGATCTTAAAACATGCACCATTATCTTTATTATAAGCTGTTAAAACTCCATTGAGTTCTTTTTCAGTTATACTTTTTGCTATAAAAAGACCAAGACCTGCTTTATTTCTTTCATTTTTTGTTGTAAAATACGCTTCAAAAATATTTTCTAAAATATCCTCTTCTATCCCTCCGCCATTATCACATATAGAGATAATAATCTCTCCGTTTTTTTCAAAAGCATTTACTACAAGTTTTGGTTCTTTTATCTCTTTTAATTTAAATATTTCAAATGAATTTTTCATAATATTTATAAAAATTTCTGCAAATTGTGCTTTTTTTATTGTTATATGATTTTTGACATCTATATTTTTAATTATATTAATTGATAAAAGTTCTATATCGGATGAAACAAGATAAAACAGTTCATTAATCAGTTGATCTAACATAATCTCTTCAGAATATTTAATTTTATCATTATTAAAACTAAATAGATCTATCATTTTTGAAAGTTTTTGTATCTCATCAGTTGCTTCAGCTAATTTTTGTTCTATTTTATCAAAATCTTTTTCCCCAATTTGGATTCTAAGTTGTAGTCCTGTTATCATTAAAGATACAACAGCAAGTGGTTGTCTCCATTGATGTGCCAACATCTGAACCATCTCAGCTTTTGCTGCTAATTTAGACTGACTTAACATTATCTCATCTTTCTCTCTACTTTTTTTAACTTCAAGGTCAATTTTCTTTTTAAGCTGTTTATTACAAATTTCAAGCATAACTATATCTCTATATGCTCTTAATGATGATCGTACAGTTGTAAAAAGTTTTGGTATAGTTAATTCAGTTTTGTTTTTATAGTCATTTATATCATACTTTTCTATAACCTCTTGCTCTGGAGCAAGCCCTGGCTGTCCAGTTCGTAGAATAATTCTTGTACTGATGTTTTTTTGAGTATCTCTTAGAAAATCCGCCACTTTAAAACCAGCATCATCTGTTTCCATAACTACATCAAGTAAAATCAAAGCTACATTTTTTTCTTGTTTTAAAATTTCAATTGACTCTTTTGCACTATATGCAGACACAAACTCAAGTTTAATATTCTCAAACTTAAAACTTTTTAATGCAAGTTTTGTGACTAGATGTACATCTTTATCATCATCTACAATTAATATTTTCCAAATTCTATCTTCACAATTTACATTTTCATCAGCAAATAACATTCTACAATATTCTACATTATGCATTATTTATCCTTAAGCTATAACTTTTAAAAATATATCAACAATCTTAGGATCAAATTGTGTTCCACTATGTTGTTTAATATACTCAATAACATCTTCTTTTGCCCAAGCCTTTTTATAAGGTCTTTGATGTGTAAGTGCATCATAAACATCCACAAGTGCTGTTATTCTGCCACATATTGGTATCTCTTCTCCCTTAAGCCCATTTGGATAACCATTTCCATCATAATGTTCATGATGTGTTAAAGCAATTTGTGATGCAAGTTCAAAGTGCGAATGGGTATCTAATATCTCTTTCCCTTTTATTGTATGAAGTTGCATAGAAGTAAATTCTTCCTTATCTAACTTTCCAGGCTTTTTTAAAATATTATCTGCTATTCCAATTTTACCTATATCATGTAGCGTACTAGCTTCACCCATTTCGCGTGCCTCTTTTTGACTAAAACCATACTCTAAAGCAACCATCTCCACCATCTTTTTTACTCTTTTAATATGAGAACCTGTCACTTCATCTTTATATTCAGATGCAAGAGCTAACATACCCATAGCTCCATCATGTTCTTCTGTTAGTTGAGTAAAAAGATTAATATTTTGCAATGCAACTGAAGCTTCTGAGGCTAAGATATCTAATAATTTAAAATCATATTCACTTGGTTCATTTACCCCTTCTAAATATATTAATGCAATCAGTTTATCTCCATAAAAGATAGGTAAAAGCATAGTGCCATCATCAAAAATCTTAGTTTCTTTAATTTTGTCAATTTTTGATATATATTTTATAATTTTTGCTTTAAAAAATGATTGATTATTTTTACACTCTCCAGTACATGCAAAAATATTCATATCTTTAAAATTTTTTGGAATGGGATATGAAACAAAAGAATCTACAGTTGCTATTATCGAACTGCTTCCCATCCTAATAAGATTTGTTACCATCATTAAAACACCCTCAAAAAATAGATTTAGAGAGCGAGCTTCATATAAAGTTGGAGCAGAACGAAGAATATATTCAAGTGCTTTTTTATTATTTTCCAAAGAGATGATATCTTTATATGCTTTTAGTCCAGTACGAATAACTGTGTATAGTTTTTTTGATGTTAATTCAGTTTTTTCTTTGTAATCATTTATATCATAGTTATCAATTACATATCTTTCAGGAGCAGCACCAGGTTGCCCTGTACGCAAAATTATTCTTATAGAGTGATTTTTTAAATCTTTTCGTATAAAATTTGCTACTTCGAATCCCGCTTCATCTGTTTCCATAACAACATCAAGTAGTACAATTGCTATATTTTTTTCATCTTTAAAAATAGAAATTGCTTCTTTAGCACAATAAGCACTTATATATTCTAACTCTTTGCTTTCATAAGAAAAATTTCTTAAAGCAAGTTTGGTAACATTGTGAACATCTATCTCATCATCTACAATAAGTATCTTCCATTTTAAATTATTTGATATCGTTTGTTCCTCTGTCTTACCTTTATTTTCTTCTCGTTCCTGTGAGATTGCATCATCTGAAAACAACAACTCATCATTTATATTTTTATCCATGGCTATCCCCCTTTTTATTTTTAAACTTTATATTATAATTATAACAAAAAAATGTGGCAAAATTGTAGTTAAAGTTATAGAATAGAAATAATCTATTTATCTATCTTAAATCCGTATTTTTAATATCATCTGAAATATCTATCATTATTTCTATAAAATCTTTTAAAATAATTGGTTTATGGATAAATCTTGATATTCCTATGTTTATTAATTCTTGCAATTTATCAGATTCATTATGTGCTGATACTATTAGTATAGGTTGCTTACTATTTAAGGATAAAATTAATTTAGACATCTCTATCCCGTCTAAATTTGGCATATTTATATCTGTAACTATTAGATCAAAATATTTATTATTTATTTCAAAATATTTTTTATATTTTTCATAACCATCTTTCCCATCAACTGATATCGTTATTTTATTAAAAAAATCATCAAACATATCAGCAGTCTCTTTTCTTAGACTTATATTATCTTCAACATAAAGTATATTTAATGTTCTTGAAAATTTTATCAATTCTTTTATATTAATTGTCATTTATACATTTCTTCCTTTGCTAAATTTTATTTGTTTTGGATTAAATTCTATTTTAAATACTACACCATCTTTATCATTTAAAGCACTTATTTTCCCTCCACAATGATCTTCAATAATAGTTTTTGACATATAAAGTCCTAGTCCTGTACCATCTTTGGCTTTTTTTGTAGAAAAATATGGATCAAATATTTTATCTATCACATCATCAGGTATTCCTCCTGCATTATCTTTTATGATTAGTGTTGGATTATTTGGTATTTGAGTATATGTTTTAATTGATATATATGGATTTTCTATCTTATTTTCTAAAAGTGCATCTTCTGCATTTTTAATAATATTTAAAAGAACTTGTTTTACCTCATTTGAATATGTTTCAAATTCAATATCACAATTTAAATCTATGTTTAAAGATATATTTCTATTTTCTATTGATACTTTTATAATACTTAAAGTACTATCTACTATTTTTGTTAAAGAGCTTAATTCTTTTTTCTTATTTGCTTTAAAAAAAGTTCTAAAGTCATCAATAGTATTAGATAGGTGTGTTGAATATTGTATTATTTTTTCTAGTTTATCTTGACATAACTGTTTATCAAGATTATCTTCCATCATAAGTTTAAACATTAATTTATTCACAACAGCAGTGATGGAACTAAGAGGTTGTCTCCACTGGTGGGCTATCATAGATATCATCTCACCCATTTGAGCCAATCTACTTTGATCTATCATCTGTTGATCTTTTTGCTTTAATAACAATTGTGCTTCGTACTGTTCTGTAACATCTTGTACAGTACCTTTTGAGATCAATGGATGATCATCATTATCAAAAGTTGTTTCACATCTCTCCTCTATATATTTAATCTTTCCTTTATAAGTTATAATTTTATGTATTAAGCGATATGGAATTTTTTTCACTAGATGTTTATCATAAGCTTTAAAAAAAGGAAAGCCATCATCAATATGTACCATATCAAGATAATTTTGTATTGTTAAATTTGGGTATTTGTTTTTATCAATATCAAATATACTATATGCCATATCATCCAAAATAAAAATATTTTGATTTATTTTATATTGCCAATAACCTATTTTAGCTATTTTTTGAGCATTGTGTAGATCATAAAGTGCTAGTTTTATCCTATTTTCAAGAGTTATATTTAATACCTCTATCTCAGCTTGTAAATTATTTAATTTTTTATTTTTTTCAATTTCATTTTTTACTTGCATTTGTGTTTGATATATAAAATAAAATAATAACAATAATAATATAAATAAAAAAATTCTAGTATTACAAGTATTTTTAATAGTGCTAGATATAAAATCACTCTTCTCATATGTTACAAACCAAGCTAATATTTGTTTGCCAGATATATCTTTAACAGGTAAAAAAGATACAATATCCCCATAACATAAATGTATATTAGTATAAAGGCTAAATTTTAAACCTTTTTGCATCTTCTCTTCTATATCATTTTTAATATGTTTTAAACTCTTTTTATTTTCTTTTATACAAATTTCTTTTGTATATTCCTTGGATAAAGCC
>DAOVXU010000088.1 GCA_030635995.1 Arcobacter sp.
AGAAAATATGTTACAAAATGAAATGGCTGCTTAGAATGTTATATTCTTTGTGTGATATAGGGTTGACATATCAATATTTGCTATAACCTAAATAATGAGCAGCTTCACTTGTATTTAACCATCTTTTTTCACCTAAAATCTTTGATTCAATCATACTTAGTTTTTTTATTATTAAATCTATTTTTTCTAAATTTTCAAATTTTATATCTATTGTAATTTTCTCCTATTAATGAGAATAATACTATAAATAGATAAAAGATTTACTGTTTATTTATAAAAATAATATTCATATATTATTTATTTTTTCTTTATTAGGGTAGAAATAGGGTAGAAAATTAATGAAAATTAACTTTCTTTCAATCCTCTTCTCATCGCTTCAACTACTATACTATCAGCCTTTGTGTTAGTAAAAAGTTCAAACGCTATTGCACCTTGATACAAAAGCATATCTTCGCCGTCTTTGTATTGTTTATTATACTCTTTTGCTATTTGTAAAAATGGTGTAAGTTTTCCGTAAATACAGTCAAAAGCATATTTACTATTTTTTATTAAAGGTTTTAAAAGTTCCAATGGAGCAGGGTGATTATCATCTTTTAATCCAGCACTTGTACTATTTACTATTAAATCATAGTTAAATATAATATTTTTAGTATTATATTTAAGTTGCATATTATCCCAATTGTAAAATTTACAGCCAATATTTGTAAAAAAATCTTTACTATTATTGCTTCTATTTAATATTGTTACATCGATATTATTTTCTCTTAAAATTACTGCTATTGCTTTTGCAGTTCCTCCTGCTCCAAGAAGTAAGACTGTATTAAGAGGATTAAACTCTTCAATAGCTTTATAAAATCCTGGTGCATCTGTATTGTATGCTTTTATTTTTCCATTTTCATTTATATATGTATTTACAGCACCTATTTTAATTGCTAATTCATCTATAATATCAGCATTTTTATATGCAAACTCTTTATGCGGTACTGTTATATTTGCACCTTTTGTATTTTGACTTAAAAAAACCTCTTTTATAGTATTTCCATCTTCTAAAAGTGTTTTTGTATAATTTCCATCAAAATTTATATTTTTAAACCCAGCATTATGCATTTGTGGTGATTTTGAATGCTCAACAGGATTTCCAAATATTGTAAAGTTTTGCATTTAATTGTTTACATTATTTAATAGTTCACAAGCCTCTTTTGCATGATAAGTTATAATGATACTAGCTCCTGCTCTTTTAAAGCTAAGTAGTGTTTCCATCATAACTCTTTCATAGTCAATAAGTCCAGCACTTCCTGCATTTTTAAGCATAGCATACTCTCCACTTACATTATAAACAGCAAGTGGTAGATTTGTATTATTTTTAATATCTCTAATTATGTCAAGATACGCAAGGGCAGGTTTTACCATAAGTATATCAGCACCTTGTTTTTCATCTTCAAGTGATTCTTCTATTGCTTCAAGTCTATTAGCTGGATCCATTTGATACATTTTTCTATCACCTTTACTAGGAGTAGATTCTGCAACATCTCTAAATGGTCCATAATATGCACTTGCAAATTTTGTACTATATGACATAATAGGTAAGTTTTCATAACCATTTTCATCTAAAGCTGTTCTAAGTGCTTCAATAATACCATCCATCATTCCACTTGGTGCTATCATATCTGCACCGGCTCTTGCATGAACCAAAGCTTGTTGTTGTGATATTTCAAGTGTAGCGTCATTGTCTACAGTTGAATTTTCATCAAGTATTCCACAGTGACCATGATCTGTATATTCACAAAAACACAGGTCTGTTACTACAAACATATCAGGAAATTCTGATTTAACAGCTCTTATTGTTCTACTTATGATACTTTCATCACATAAACATTCGCTACCTATAGAATCTTTAACATCAGGAATTGCAAATAAAATTATACTATTAAGACCAATAGTTCTAATATATGCACACTCTTTTACTATCTCATCAATTGACATCTGAAATACACCTGGCATTGATGAAATTTCATTTTTTATACCACTACCCTCTCTTACAAATAGTGGATATATAAAATCATTGCTATTAATAGTTGTTTCTGCTACTAAATTTCTTAATGTTTCATTTACTCTTTTTCTTCTAAATCTTTTAAACATATTTTTCCTTTACTCTTTATCTGAATAAGTATTTACATCAAAATACCTGTGTGGTCTTTGATTTTCAATTGGATTTCTTACTTTTTCAAACCCCTCATTAACATTTGAATAATCATCTGTAACGGTGAAAAGAACACCTATTATCATAAGCAATACAAATAAAAATGCAAATATATATGTAGTGACCTCTTGAGATAACCATTTTAATTTATTATTTCTATGCAAAGATACTAATATAGTTCTTTTCATTCCAAAAATGATAAAATATGTTACAAGTAAGATTAAAAAAGTGGTTTTTTCCATAGTGTTTTATTTCTTGTTATTTTCTTTAAATTCAATATACTCTTCATAAGTACCTTCAAAATCTACAATAGAACCATCATCTTGAATTTCAATAATTCTATTTGCAAATACATCAAGTAACTCTCTATCATGAGATACACAAACAATACTACCTTCATAAGCAAGTAATCCTTCACCAAGTGCAATAATAGCTTCAAGGTCAAGGTGATTTGTTGGCTCATCTAATAGTAAAAAGTTTCTTTTTTCAAGCATTATTTTACTAAGCATCATTCTATGTTTTTCACCACCTGAACAGTTTTTAATAGATTTTTCTTGCTCTTCACCATTAAATAACATTCTACCTAAACAGCTTCTTATCTCAGCAATATCTGCTTCTCTATTAAAATCTCTTAACCAATCATAAAGAACGATATCTCCGTGAATTAAATCTGTTGTATTTTGAGGGAAGTATGAAATATTTACAGTAGCACCCCATTTTACTTCACCCTCATCTGGTTTTAAATTTTCCATTAATATCTCACATAGAGTTGTTTTCCCAACACCATTTGCTCCAATTAATGCAATTCTATCTTTTTTATCCATCATTAAATTTATATCTTTAAGTACCACTTCTCCATCAAAAGATTTAGAAACATTTACAAGTTCTAAAATCTCTTTAGATATAGGTTTTTCTTGCTTAAATACAATAGATGGATCTCTTCTTGAAGATACTGAAATAGCTTCTATATCAAGCTTATCAAGTTTTCTTTGTCTTGATGTTGCTTGTTTTGCTTTAGAAGCATTTGCACTAAATCTTCTAACAAAAGCTTCAAGTTCTTCTTTCTCTTTCTCTTTCTTATCAAAGTCTGTTTGTGCTTGTTTTGCTATTACAGTTGAAGCTATATACCAATCATCATAAGTACCTGTAAATTCTCTGATTTTTTTAAAATCTACATCAAGAATATGTGTACAAACAGCATTTAAAAAGTGTCTATCATGTGAAATAACTACCATAGTTCCTTCATGGTGTTGTAATTGATTTTCAAGCCAAGCAATAGTTTGTATATCAAGGTTATTTGTAGGCTCATCTAGGAATAATACATCTGGTCTAGGATATAAAACTTGTGCAAGTAAAACTTTAAATTTATCACCACCTGTAAGTGTTGACATCATATTTTGATGTGTTGATGAAGGGAAGCCTAAAGATTCAAGAATTTTAGTAATTTTTACATCATATTCATATGTTGGATCTTCTTCACAACAAATTATCTCTAATTCACCAAGTTCTTCACCAATAGCATCTGTATACTCTTCCATATACAATATCTCTTTCTTTTTAATAGCATCAAATAATCTTTTATTTCCAATAAGTACAGCATCCATAAGTGTATATTCGTCAAATTCAAATTGATTTTGACTCAAAACACCAACTTTTTTACCATTTTGAACTTGTACTTCACCTTCTGTTATATCTTCTTTACCTGATAACATATTTAAAAAAGTTGTTTTTCCTGCTCCATTTGCTCCAATTAAACCATATCTTTTTCCTGTATCAAAAGATAAGTTTATATCTTGGAATAATGTTCTTGCACCGAAACTTTTTTTAAGATTTACGATTTTAACCATATTTTATAAGCCTTTTGTATTTTATATATATTGCGATTATATCTAAGAATAGCAAAAAAAAAGATAAAATATCTATTTAATTGTAAGTTTATATCCTTGCTTTGATACATTTTCGATAAATATAACTGGTATTTTTTTTCTTAAGTTTTTTACCATAGTTCTCAAGGCAGTTCCAGTCATAACTTCATAATAACCATCCCATACATAATTTTCTATCTCTTGATATGTAACTATTTTGTTTTTATTCTCAGTTAGTAAATCTATAAAAGTTTTTTCTTTTTTATTCAAGCTAATTTTCAATTTATCTTGATAAATAATTGTACCTGTAGTTTTATCGTATAGTAATTCATCTGTAATATGTATATATAAATTTGTAGTTAAATTTAGAAATTTAATAGCTTGAAAAAGGGTATTTGTGATTTTTTCATATGTTAAAATTGCTTTTGGAATATAAGCCTGAATATTTAAATTTGCTGCTAAAAGTAGATTTTTTTCATCGGTATGAGCAGTTAAAAATATTATTGCCGTTGTCAAATCATCATCTCTTATTTTTTTTGCTAATGCTATACCATCCATATTGGGCATTTTTATATCTGTTAATATAATATGTGGTTTTTCTTTTTTATAAATCTCATATGCTTCTTCACCATCTACAGAAGTTAAAACATTGTTACAAAAAAATTTAAGTATTCCAGTTACCTCTTCCCTTATTGAATCTTCATCTTCTACATATAGAATAACGACATCTTTAATGAGTTCTAAAAGTTCTTTTTTGCAAAACATAATCTCTCCAAATCATAATTGCAAGAGTATATCATATATATCTCACAATTTTACCACAATTTTTATTTATAATTTGATTATATAAAAATTTAATGCAGGAAGAAGGCAAGAAATGATTAATTTGAAAGATATATGCAAATACACAAAGGATTTAGATGTCCTCTATGTTGAAGATGAAGAGACATTGCGTAATGAAAATATTGCTTTATTTGAAGATTTTTTTGAAAAAGTTGATGGTGCTGTTAATGGCACAGATGGATTAAGAAAGTATAAAGAATTTTATAAAAAGAATGGATTTTATTATGATATTGTTATTACTGATATAAATATGCCAAGCATGGGTGGACATAAACTTATAGAAGAATTACACGATATCAATCAAGAACAACATATTGTTGTAATATCTGCATATAGTGAATCTAGTAGACTTATTACTCTTATTGATCAAGGTATTGAAAGTTTTATTCTAAAACCAGTAAAAATAGATCAGCTTCTTCATACATTTTATAAAGTTTCAAAACATATTCAAAACAATAAACTAGCAGATAAACATCATAAGTGTACGGAAGCTTTAAATAAACAGTTAGAAGAAAGTAATGATATTTTAAATAAAAAAGTTCAACAGCAAGTTAAGCTAGTAAGAGAGAAAGATAAAATGCTTTTTCAACAATCAAAACTAGCAGCAATGGGTGAAATGATTGATGCAATAGCACATCAATGGAAACAGCCTCTTAGCATAGTTGCAATTCAAACATCTATGATGAGATACAATTTAAATAATGGACAAGTTATAACAGAGAATGATATTTTAACTGTTTCAGATGAAATAGATGAACAAGTTAACTTGCTTGTTGAAACTATAGATGAGTTTAGAAAATTTTTCAGAACAAATATCAAAAAAGAAAATGTACCTATCAATCAAGAGATTAAAAAAGTTTTATTGCTTTTAAAAAACACTATCAAGATGAATAGTATTCAAATAGATATTTTAGGAGATGAAAATTTATGTGTTTATATAGCTCCCAATGAATTTAAACATATTATTATCAATTTGGTTAATAATTCTAAAGATGCTTTTATAGAAAATGAAATAAATGATAGAAAAATATTTTTTGAACTTTTAAAAGAAGATAAAGGAGTTTTGATAAAAGTAAAAGACAATGCAGGTGGAATTCCAGAAGCTATAATTGATAAAATCTTTATAGCAAATTTTACTACAAAAGAAGATGGAAAAGGGACAGGTATTGGTCTATATATGTCAAATTTAATAGTTGAAAAAATGGGTGGTAAAATATGGGCAGAAAATCATAAAGATGGTGTCTGTTTTAATATATTTATACCAAATGAACTATAATATCCTAAGAGATTAGAACAATAAAAAACAAGGTATAGACTAAAGGATGGATAAAACTATGAAAAATATTAAATTAAAATTTATTATAATATTCTTTATATCTATAGGTGCAATTTATTATGTTTCTGAGCAGGACAAACAAGAAAGAATCCAAATTGTTGTAGATAAATCTCTTTACAACTTAGAATTACACTATAAAATTTTATTGAAAAATCAATATAAAATAGCAGACTTAGTATATAAATCAACCATTAAACTAATACCAGAAGTTATAGATATAATGGCAAAAGTTCAAAATGCTTCAAAAGAAGAAAAAGATATTTTACGAAAAAAACTTTATAACAAATTAAAAATAAAATATGAACTCTTAAAAGCACGAGGGGTACTACAATATCATTTTATCTTACCAAATAATAAATCATTTTTAAGAATGCATAAGCCAGATAAATATGGTGATGACTTAACTAATATTAGGGAGGATATAGAGCAAGTAAATAAAACTCATAAAATAATAAGAGGATTAGCACAAGGTAGAACAGCTCATGGATTTAGAAATATCTATCCAATATTTACAAAAGAGGGGAAATACTTGGGTGCTATGGGTGTTGCATTTTCTAGTGATACTTTTCAAAAACATTTAACACAAATCAGTAAAATTCATACACATTTTATAATAGATAAAAAAATA
>DAOVXU010000127.1 GCA_030635995.1 Arcobacter sp.
AGGGGAAATAACCCATGAAGCTGCAATTTTTGCCATTGTGCCCCAATCAACTATACTGAAACCAGCAGCAGCGATACCTGCACCCATAACACCACCAACAATAGAGTGAGTTGTAGAAACAGGAGCTTTAGCCATAGTTGCAAAATTTAACCATAAAGCAGCAGCTAATAGTGCAGCCATCATAGCCCAAATAAAAGAATCTGTATTTCCACCAAATGCAGCAATATCAATAATACCTTTTTTGATTGTTTTTACAACATCTCCACCAGCTATCAAAGCTCCTGCTGCTTCAAATACAGCTGCAATTACAATTGCACCACCCATTGTCAGTGCTTTTGAACCAACTGCTGGTCCTACATTGTTTGCAACATCATTTGCTCCAATATTCATAGCCATATATGCACCAAAAAGTGCAGCGATTGCTAAAAACATACTATTTGGAATTCCACCTGTACTCATAAAACTATAACTTAAAACTGCAACCATAAAAAATAGTGCAAAACCAAGTCTCATGAAATCTATACCACTACCCTCGATAGCAACATCCTCCATCTTCTTAACTGTCTGTATTTCCATTTTTCTCTTTTCTCCTTTTGTTTTTTATTACCCTAATTGTACTCCAATAAGTTTTTAAAAAAAATTGCTTATTTTACGCAATATAATGATAAGAGATATAATTTATTACTATACTATATAATAATTCTAGGTATGAATTTTGTAATTTGTAATTTATGTGTGTATATATGTAACTCACTATTCTATTATTATAAATGATGTTAGATATTTATAATAATTAAAATTATTTTAGTTATTATTTCAAGTTTTTTTAAGGGGTATTGTAATGTTGCATAGAGAGATAACTAAAAAATTAAGTTATTTCTCTATTTTATTTTTTAATTTTTTAAGAATTTTTAATTCTTTTTTTAAAGTATGTTTTTTATTTTTATCTGAAGTTTTTTTAATCTTTTTTTTAAAAGATATTATTTTTTCATTTAAAGATAATTTTAATTTTAATTTTTTTGAAATCTTCTCTTTTTGTTTATCTTCTTTCATATTAAAAAATTTTTCAATTTTTTTAAATAATTTTTCAATCTTCATTTTAATTTCCCCCCAATTCTAAAATTTGTCTGTCTTTAATCCATAAAATTGATGCTACAGAGATTAATTTTTTAGATATATCATAAGCAAATGCACTATCATTTATAAGTGATGTTGCCATTTTTGAGTCAATTTTATCTTTTCTAATTAAATTATCTATTTTTCCATTTTCTATCATATCTAGTTTATCTAGATTTTCTTCTAATAATTTTATTTTTATTAATACTTCAAAATCATCATCACTGTTTCTTAATATATATATCCCGTCTAATGTATTTGCTATCTCTTTTCTAAGAAAGTTATATTCATCTTTTATATAATTATTTTTATTATTTAAAAACTGTTTAATATTTTTTTGTAATTCCCTTACATCTTTTATCGCTTCAACAATATCTCTACAAGCTATTTTTAAAGAATAAACTTCATTTTTATTATCTACACTCATATTTTCTTGTGAAATTGTTGCATAGTTTATAATATCACCATATAGATCTTTTATCTTTTTTTCATAAAATTCATCAATATTCATATTTATTTGAGTAACTGATGATTTTACAACTTCACTTATATCTTCATCTTTACCTATATATGTATGTCTATGTAGTGATAAAGCATGAGAAAGTACTTCTGTAGCATTATCATATAGATGGGAAACCTCTTTTCTTAAAACTTTTATAGCAGCTTCAGGGACCTCTATTACAGCATCATCCAGATATTTTGCCCTTGATATATCCTTATCCTCTTCTAGAAATAAACCTTTTAAAAATATTACTAATCTACCAGTAAAAGGGGAAACAGCTAGAACGCCTATAACATTAAATATTGTATGAAATAGTGCAAGTTTCATAGCATAATCATCAGATGCTATCCCAATAATAGCACTTAAACTATCTACTATATCTGCAAGTTGATAAAGGAAAACAATAGCTATAAATCCTGTGACAATATTAAAGATAAAGTGTGCAACAGCTAATCTTTTTCCATTTTCATTTGAAGATAGTGAGCCAATAATAGCCGTAACAGTTGTACCAATATTTGCTCCAATAGCTAAGGAGAGGGCATTTACATATTCTATTTGACCAGTTGCAAGGGCTGTAATAATCAGTGCCATAGTTGCACTACTAGATTGTATCACTACGGTTGCAACTGCTCCTATTGAGATATATACAAGAACTCCAAGGTATCCATCAATGGCAAATTGAGCAAGATCAAGACCAGCTTTCATAGCTTCAAATCCCTCTTTCATATAACCAATCCCAAGAAATACAAAACCAAGACCAACTAAAATATTTCCTAATCCTTGATATGTTTTATTTTTATTAAATCTAAAAATTACACCAAAAATCAACATAGGCATAGCATAATGAGCAATTTTAATTTTCACTCCAAAAGCAGATACAATCCAAGCTGTTGTAGTTGTACCAATATTGGAACCAAAAATTACACCAATAGCACCACTTAAAGATATTAATTCTGCACTTAAAAATGATATAACTATAATTGTTAATAGTGATGAACTTTGTACAATAGCAGTTGCTAAAAAACCAGTTCCAATAGCTTTAGGGACGCTAGAGGTACTTTTTTCTAAAACTTTTTCAAGTAAACCACCACTAAATAGTTTAAAGCCATCTTCCATAAAAACCATACCAATTAAAAATATAGCGATACCTGCAATTATTGTTTTGGCATCATTACTTGAAAATAGCAAATAAGCAACAGCTAGTAAAAATAGGGGGTATATATATCGTCTTAACATTATAAATTCTCTCTTTTTATTTATTTTATTAACTTTAGTATACTCCAATAAGTATATATTATTACTATAATCCATAATATAAGATATATTTAATTAGGAATTAAAATTTAAAATGTGTAGATATGTAACTCTATTATTTATGTTTGTTTTTATAAATTTGAAGTAGAAGATATGAAAATATGATAGCAGATATTGTTCTTATAATTATTACCATTGTAAAATCAGCACCAAAGATAACAAATAGTAATGTATCTTCTATAATAGCATGACATATCATAAGAAATGTCCCTATATAAAAAAGGTCTTCATTTGATATTGTTCCTGATTTTGCTTCTTTTATAAGTATCCCCGCACCATATGTTATACCTAAAAATACACCAACAGTAAGGGAAAAACCTTTACTTATATTTTTTTGACCTTCAAGTATAAATTTTCTTGTTTTTATAAAATCCATTATAAATATAAGTATAGTTATAAGCAAAATAATTTTTATACTTAGAGATATAGCACTTGTAAATGATCCTATTATCAATGTTTCAAAGGTATCATAAGTTGTCTTTTCAAATACAGCATCACTAAGTGTTGCTTCAAACCAAGAAGAGGGCATAAGTGATACAATAAAAGCTATTAATAATCCTCCAAAAAATCTTAAAGAGTATGAATATATATTTGAAATACCAATTTTTTTCATAATCACACTTTCTACTACTAAAGAGTGACAAACACCTAAAAATACTGCTAATATTGACCATTGATGTGGTGTTAAATCTAAAGGTGCAGCAAAAGCAACTGCTGCATATAAATTTAAAAATATTCCGCTAATAATTGCTAAGGCTGTTTCACTAGGAAGCCCAATTATTGATGTGAAAGGCTCTATTAAAAATGATATATAAGATAGAGTATTATAAAAATATAATATATCTGCAATGATATAAATAGGAATTACTAGTTTTAATATAATCCAAGCACTATTTAGTGAAGAATTTAATGTATCTTGAAAATTCATTGCAGACCTTATTCTTTGGGAAGTCCAAATTTTTGAAGGGTAAATTCCCCTTCATTATTAAAAAAAACATAATATAAAAAGTCTTTTTTAACTTCTAAATTCACTAGATACCTTAATGCTAAATTTGCTTGAAATGAAGCAATATTCATAACAATAGGACAAGCAATTCCAGCTGGTGCTATATCTTTTACCTCAAATACACTCAAAAAGGATGATTTATCAAAAAAACAAACTTGACCATGAAACTCCTCAACACTTCCATATATCCAAGGGATGTTTATATCTTTTGCATATTCATCTATTGTTACCCTTACTGGTAAATTATCTGTAGCATCTAAAATTAAATCTGGAATATCTTTAGTTTTAAGATTTTTATAATCTTCAAAATTACCATTTACAGTTGTAACTTCTACATAAGGGCAACGATCAATAATAAGTTTTTTTAAAACATCACATTTATATTTACCCTCATCACCACTTTTAAAGCCAATTTGACGGTGGATATTATGTACTCCAATATCATCAAAATCTACAAGTGTAATATATCCAATACCACTAGCTCCTAAAGCAACCCCTAAACTACATCCAAGTCCACCACAACCTATGATAACTATATGTTTATTTTGTAGATTCTTTTGAGTTTCATTGCCCCATAATTTGATTTGTCTATTAAAGTAATTTTCCATAAGTCCTCTTAAATTTTTGTTCTACCATTTATCGCTTTAGATAACGATAATATATCTACATTTTCTAAACTAACACCAGTAGGGATACCTTGAGCAATTTTTGTAAAATTAATTTTAATATTATTTAACTGATCTTCAATATATAAGATAAAAGCATCATTTGCTAAGCTTGGAGTGATCGCAAATAATATATTTATTATATTTTTTCTTTTAACTAAACTAATAAGTTTTTCTAATTCATTATTTTCTAATGATTCTAGTGCAAAATATTTACCATTAAATTGTTTTGAATCTTCCATTATAAATATATCTTTTGCACTTTGTACAATACATAAAGTTTTATCATCTCTATCATCATCTAAACAAATATCACACACTTCATGTTCACTCATATTGTTACAAATAGTACATTTAGTGATAGTTGCAATGGCATTTTCAATACTATGTGCTAGATTGAGACCACTATAACTATTTTCATAAACAATATAATATGCAAGCCTTAGTGCTGATTTTTTTCCAATAGATGGTAAGTTTTCAAAACTTTCCACTAAATTATAAAAATTATCTAAACCTTTTTTTGACAAAATAATACCTCTTATTTTAAGTAAGTTGAATTATATCGGATTTTAGTTATAATCGCGTAAATAATGTGAAATAAACATAAGAAAAGGGTTAAAATGACAGATATGTGTTATTATGAATTGTTAGAGATCAGTAAAGATAGTGATAAAAGTACTATAAAAAAAGCTTATATAAAAATGGCTATGAAATATC
>DAOVXU010000051.1 GCA_030635995.1 Arcobacter sp.
GTTATAGATGAACTTGCAGGTATGTGGATAGCCTTAAGTGTGGCTGGTGTTACGGCAGATAGTTATATAATGGCATTTGTTGCATTTTTATACTTTAGACTTTTTGATATTTGGAAACCTTCTATTATCGGTAAAATTGATGAAAAAGTTGAGGGTGGATTAGGTGTGATGGGCGATGATGTAGTTGCAGGATTATTTGCAGGATTAAGTACCGCTTTAACATATCATCTAATCACTACTTTCATATTAAATTAAAATAATTTAGATAGTATAATATTTATAAAATAAAAAGGTAACAGAAAATGTTAGATAAAAATACAATATATAATGAGATGATGATTCATATTCCACTTTGCACACATATAGAAGCTAAAAAAGTTTTAGTAGTTGGTAGTGTTGATGATGATTTTAAAAAAGAGATTGCAAAACATACAGCTACTGTAACATATAGTGATGAGTTAAATATTGATGATAAATTTGATATTATTATTTACAATAATGATACAATTGATGATATGACAATGGCAAATGTAAATAGAAGTTTAGAGGAGTTTGATGGTATTTTTGTTTGTGTAAGCCAAAGATTTCAAAAAGATGAAAACAGATTAATTGAAGATTTAAAAACTATTGGAAAAAGTTTCTGGATAGCTATGCCTTATAGATTTGGTCATACTATGGCAATACTTGCTTCTAAAAAATATCACCCTCAAGCTGATATTATTTTAGATAGATCAGACTTTATAGATGCTCAATACTACAATACAGAGTTGCATAATGCGTGTTTTGTACATCCAACATATATCACAAAAGCACTTACCGGTATAGCAAAAAGATAAGAAAATAGCACTATTGCAAGTTAATTATTTATTGAATTAGTATACTAGTCTTTCAAAAGAATTAACTCACACTAGCACCATTTTCTTATCTTTTAAAAGTTGAAAAAAATCTAAAGGAAAAGAATGTTTAAAAATGCTATAGCACTTACAGGGGGGATTGCAACAGGAAAAAGTACTGTCGCAAATCTTTTTATGCTTCATGGATTTTTAACAATTGATGCAGATGAGATTGCTCATAAAATACTTGATGACAATTCATCCAAAATAGCCTGCTTATTTGGTGATAAGTATGTTCAAAATAACCAAGTGATAAGAAAAGAACTTGGAGATCTTATATTTAATAATAAAGATGAAAAACTAAAACTAGAACAATTTATCCATCCTCTTATAAAAGAGGAGATTATAAAAAAAGCAAAACTTTTTGAAGCAAATGACAAACCTTATTTAATAGATATCCCATTATTTTTTGAAAATAAAAACTATAATATAGAAAAAAGTATTGTAGTATATACTCCAAAAGAGATTCAAATTCAACGATTAATAAAAAGAGATAAATCAACTAAAGAAGATGCAATAGCTCGGATAAATAACCAAATGGATATTGAAGATAAAAAATTATTAGCTACATATATAATTGATAATAGTACCGATTTAGTCAGTTTAATAGATGAAGTTGATAGAATCAAAAAAGAGATTATAGAATGACATATAGTAAATATGATGCAAGTGGAAATGACTTTGTAATATTTCATACAGATACAAAAAAAGATTATAGTTCATTAGCTATTGATTTATGTTCAAAAGAACAATTTGATACAGATGGATTAATTGTAATTGTTCCACACCCTACATTAGATTTCCAATGGCTATTTTATAACAATGACGGCTCAGTAGCTTCTATGTGTGGAAATGGTGCAAGAGCCGTTGCGTTATATGCTTATAAGAATAAATTAGCCTCTTCAACTATGACTTTTCTTACAGGAGCAGGAGAGATAACTTGTAGTGTTAAAGATAATATAGTAGAAACTCAAATGACACAACCATATGAATTAAAAACTCCATTTAAAGAAGATCGATTTGATTGTTGGATAGTTGATACAGGTGTACCTCATGTGGTAATTGTAACTGATGATTTAAATAATTTTAATTTAGAAATTTGTGCAAAATTTAGAAAAAAATATAATGCAAATGTAAATTTTGTAAAAGTAGAAAAAGATATATTAAGAGTACGAACATTTGAAAGAGGAGTTGAAAATGAGACTCTTGCTTGTGGTACAGGAATGGTTGCTTGTTTTTTAAGAATGTTAAATTTAAATCTTATAAAAAATCACATTAAAGTCTATCCAAAAAGTGGTGAAGAACTACAAATAAGACAAGAGAATAAGATTTTATATTTTAAAGGTGCAGTTAAATTTATTAAGAATAAGGAGATAATATAAATGAAACATATATTATATTTAATATTTATATCGATTAATGTTCTTTCAATGGGCCTACCTAGTGAATATTATAAGATAAAAGATACTAAAAAAATGAAACAATACTTCATCTCATATATTTTAGATATAACCAAAAAAGAGAATAATAAGATATTAAGAGATAGATATTTTATAAAAAATATCTATCCAAATATTTCAAGAATTCCAAAATATAGTAGAAATTATAAAAGATTTGAAAGTATTACCAAAAGATACAAGCTATCAAATAAATCTACCTTTAAAGATTATCTAAAAACCATAGATGTGATACCAAATTCTTTGGTTATTGCTCAAGCTATTGTTGAAAGTGGTTGGGGTAAAAGTAGATTTACAAAACAAGCAAATAATATCTTTGGTCAATGGACTTGGAGTGGAAAAGGTCTAACCCCAATAAATAGGGATGCTGGAAAAAAACATATGATTAAAATATTTCCATCTATTAAAGACTCTGTAAAAGGATATATGATAAATTTAAACTTAGGTTGGGGATACAAAGAATTTAGAACACTTCGTGTTAAAATAAGAAAAAGTAGAAAAGAACCAACTGGAATAGTTTTAAGTGATACACTTATAAACTATTCTCAAAAAAGAGAAAAATATGTAAAAATATTAAAAAATTTAATAAAAAGAAATAAACTTATTCAATATGATAGATATTTATCTCTTTAATTCTCTAATTACTTTATCTTTAACTGTAGTTAAACTAGAAAATGGCTTTGTTATATAATTTTTAGCTCCATATTTATGTGCTTCAAGAGATCTTTCAAGTGTATCATAAGCCGTCATCATAATAACTTTTATATCAGGATTAGTCTCTCTTAATTTTCTTAAAAATTCCAATCCATCAAGCTGAGGCATCATAATATCTAATAACACTAAATCATATCCACCACTTTGAACAGCGCTTAAGCCATTAACTGGATTATTAAAAGTTGTTACATCAAATTCTGCTGATCTACTCAAAAACTTCTCTAATACATTTAAAATATCTTGCTCATCATCTACAATTGCAATTTTACTCATAGTCTAATCCTCTTTTTTTATATATTAGACATAATACACTACAATTAATTAACAGACTATTAAAACCAAGAGATTTTTATAAGCTATTTATGTTACAATAATGTAATATGTAACACAAGGATACTAGATGAAATTTTTATATAAATTATCGTTAAAAATGAAGTTATTACTTTTACTAAGTCTTCCACTACTTGGACTACTTGTATTTTCAACAATGCAAAGCTATCAAAATTATGATACATACACTAAAATGGATAAAATTGAAAAATTAGCTATATTGTCAACTAAAATTTCTGCTTTTGTTCATGAAACTCAAAAAGAGAGAGGGATGACTGCTGGATACATAGGGAGTAAAGGGGCTAAATTTAAAGATAAATTACCAACTCAAAGAGAAAATTCAAATAAAAGATACAACTCTTTAAAAACTTATGTTTCATCAATTGATTTTAGTAACTATCCTCCTGAATTTGGAGAAAAAATATCTAAAGCGGTAAACATATTTGAAAATAGAAGTACAATTAGAAATTCAGTTGATAATTTAACTATAACCTTACCAAAAGCTTTAAATTACTACACAACTATGAATGGTGCATTTTTAGATGAAGTTGTATCTATTGCAAAATTATCAGATGATGCTGAAATCACACAAGAACTAACTGCATATTCTAGTTTTTTATTATCTAAAGAGAGAGCTGGAATAGAAAGAGCAGTTGGAACTGCTACACTAGCTAATGATAAATTCAAAAAAGGTATGAGGGGGAAATTAAGTAATCTTATTTCAGCACAAGCATCTTACATGAAGACATTTCATTACTATGCAACTACTAAAAATAAAGATTTTTATGCCAATACTTTAAAAGGTAAATCAATAGACGAGGTTATTAGAATAAGAGCTATTATGCTAAATGCTTCTGAAGTTGGTGGATTAAATACAAATCCAACATATTGGTTTGATACCATTACTAAAAAGATTGGTTTATTAAAAAAAGTTGAAAATCATCTAAGAGATAATTTAAATATTACCAATCAAAAAGTAAAAGATGCCGTTGTAGTTGCAAGTACAATATCTAATTTACTTCATGAAACACAAAAAGAGAGAGGTGCAACTGCTGGATTTATTGGAAGTAAAGGGACTAAATTCACTACAAAACTACCAAATCAAAGAATACTTACAAATAATAAAATTAAATTAGTAAAAAAATCATTAAATAAGTTTAATACTACAAATTATCCAAAATCTATTGGTTTACAGATAAATGATGCTTTAAATAGATTGGCTAAATTATCCCAAATCAGATCAAAAGTTTCATCATTATCTATAGGGGCAGGTGAGGCAATCACTTACTACACTAAAATGAATTCTTCATTTTTAGATGTAATAAAATTAATTTCTAGAGTATCAACAAATATCAATGAATCTAGAGATTTAAATGCTTTTTATAATTTTTTAATGTCTAAAGAGAGAGCTGGAATTGAGAGAGCAGTTGGATCTAATACTTTTGCAAGAAATAAATTTTTATTTGGAATGAAAGAGAAATGGACAAAACTTATCACAGAACAAAATAGTTTTCTTGTATCATTTAGAGCTAGTGCTAGAACAAGTATGATTAAATACTACAATGATACTTTAAAAGGTAAAGCAGTTGAAGAAGTATCAAGAATGAGAGCTATTGCTATGAATTCTAAAACAATAGGTGGATTTGGAGTTGATAGTGCTTATTGGTTTGGACAAATTACAAAAAAAATAAATAAATTAAAAGAAGTAGATGATAACTTAGCCAAAGTTTTAATTCAAGATGTATCTACAATCAAAAATTCAGCTATGACATCTATGATTGTCCTTTTTACATTATCTATACTAAATCTAATATTAACAATTGTTATAGCTAATGGAATTATCCATAATTTAGAATTTTCTCTTATTTCATTTAAAGAGGGATTATATAAGTTTCTGTCGTATTCTATAAGAGAAACAGATGAGATAGCGCATATTGAAGTAAAAGGTACTGATGAATTTGCGATAATGGCAACAGATATAAATAACCAAATAGATAAAGTTTCTGCAATAATTGAGGAAGACAAGAATACTGTTGAAGAGATTGATGATGTTATGGCAAAAATTGCAAATGGTTTTTATGGATATAAAATAATCCAAACAGGAGCTTCAGGTGAAGTTAAAAGACTAAGAGATACTATTAATACTATGGCTATAGATTCTAAAAGAAAATTTGATGTAATAAATCATATATTAGATAACTTTGGTCTAGGTAACTTTGAATATAAAGCATCTACTGAGGATTTAAAAGGGATGTATGGTGACTTTGGAAGTTTAGTAAACTCTACATTACTATTAGGTAGAAATATATCTGAACTTCTTGCTCAAATATCTAATGCAGGTAAGTCACTAAACAAAGATACAACTATTTTATCTTCATCATCAAATAAACTTGCTGTATCATCAAATAAACAAGCTGCTTCACTAGAAGAAACAGCTGCTGCAGTTGAACAAATAACTCAAAATATCAAACAAACTACGCACAATGTATCAACTATGTCTAATATTACAGATGAAGTAACTTCATCAGCATCTCAAGGTGAAGTACTTGCATCTCAAACAACTCAATCTATGGATGAGATAAATTCAAAAGTAACAGCAATCAACGATGCAATAACAGTAATCGATCAAATTGCATTTCAAACAAATATTCTATCTCTAAATGCAGCAGTTGAAGCAGCAACAGCTGGGGAAGCTGGTAAAGGATTTGCAGTTGTTGCTCAAGAGGTACGAAATCTTGCTTCAAGAAGTGCAGATGCTGCTACTGAAATAAAATCATTAGTTGAAAGTGCTGCAAAAACAGCAGATAAAGGGAAAAAAGTATCTGATCAGATGATTGATGGATACCATACTTTAAATGGTAAAATTATGCAAACCAAAGAGATGATGGATCAAGTTTTAACAGCATCTAAAGAGCAAGAACATGGTATAGAACAGATCAATAATACTATTAATGAACTTGATCATATTACACAACAAAATGCAAGTTCATCCGCACAAATGGCAAACTTAGTTAAAGAAGTTTCAGATCTTTCAAAAGATTTAAATATAGTTGC
The DNA here is from genome assembly GCA_030635995.1 of Arcobacter sp. Lineage (GTDB taxonomy): Bacteria > Campylobacterota > Campylobacteria > Campylobacterales > Arcobacteraceae > CAIJNA01. Next base: position 6,449 of record DAOVXU010000051.1, read on the forward strand.
ATCAAAAGCAACTATAGGAGATGAAGTGATACATGGAGTATGTGATGTAGAGCTTACTCATAAAATATCTTCACTAAAACATGAACATATTGTATTTATAGATAATAACTTTAATAAACTTGGAGATTATCAAACTTGGGCTGTAGAATCATCACATAATTGTATACTAGGAAAATGGATGGGAGAATCTGAAAATAGTAATGCACCATTTACCCAAACACAAAATTGGGAAAAATTAAAAATTGCACATGATGCTGTACACAGCAACACACAAGAATATGTAGATCAAGATTCACAAAAAGCAACAAATTTTGAACTAAGAGTCATAGCAGAATATTTAAATCAAAATATGGAAAAAGTATTTGATTCACTCGATAAAGTTAAAGTTGATAATTGTATTGCTTTAAATAGAGAGTAAGTTTAAAAACTTCTCTCAATCATAGATTTCATAATATTTTTCAACTCTTCATTATCTTCATCTTTTATAACTTCAATAGCTTCTGTACCAAATTTACTAGCTAAGATCATTGAATCTTGAAGTGCTTTTGTACTATTCATATTATCTTTTATCCATTTAAGCTCATCTTCATCTAAAGGCTTTTTATATAACCCTTCTAGTTTTAACTTATCTGAACTATCTAGTCTTTCCCACATAAGTAGATATGGTATTGTTACTTTACCCTCTACAAAATCCAACATAGCAGGTTTTCCTAGAGTTGCACTATCTTGTGTTATATCTAAAATATCATCTATCATTTGAAATGCAATTCCTAAATTTTTACCATAAAGTGCAAATACATCTTGATTTTTACCTGACAAACTTGCAGCACTTTTAGCACTAGCTTCTATAAGTGAAGATGTTTTTTTATATATCATATCAAGATATTTATCATAAGAGTTATTAAAATCTTTAGACAAATCAACATCAAGCATCTCCCCTACACTAAGTAATGTTACAGCATTTGAGATATTGTAAGCTATATCTGAAGGCATTGTTGTAAGCTGAGTAAATGCTTTTGAATAAAGTATATCACCAAACATAATTGCTGTTTTATTATCAAACAAAGCATTTATACTTGGACTCCCTCTTCTAGTATCAGCTTCATCAATAACATCATCATGTAAAAGTGAAGAGGCATGTATCATCTCAATAACTGCACATAATTTTATAGATTCATCAGTTACCCCTGCAATTTTTAGTACTAGTTTACTTCTTAACATTTTTCCTGTTGCTAGTAGATCTAAAAGTTCTAAACTTCTACTATCTGCTATCTCAATTACATAATTCTTTATTTGTTCTTTTACTTGTTCTAGTTCTATCATCTATTTGTCCAACTCTTTCTCTAATGTATTTTTCATCAACTCTTCTGTATCTTCATACCAAGTTGTTTTCTTATCTGCTTTTACTGTATCTAAATATATAATTTTAACTGTTCCTGATTTTTGTATAAACTTCTTAGAATCCCAAATATCCAATGAACCAACTATAACTATTGGCTGAACACTTAAATTATATTTCTGAGCTATAATTTTTGCTCCAGCTTTAAATTTTCGCAACTTTGTACCATCTGTTCTTGTACCTTCAGGGAAAATAGCAATTTGTCTATTATCTTCTAATTTTACTTTTGAATCTTTTATAAGTTTTACTAAACTACTTTTACTTTCTCTCTCTACCATAATCATATGGGGTGCTTTTAAAATATGTCCAAACCATGGAATATCTCCTATCTCTTTTTTTGCTATCCAAGCAATATCTCTTGAAGCTAAATATTCAAATATCACAATATCCATAGTAGCTTGATGGTTCATAATAATCATATCAGCCTCTTTATCTTCCACCCCTACAATTTCAAGATCAACTCCTAAAAGCTTCATCTGTAAAGCACCCCATAGTTTTCTAATCTTTCTATTATTAGATCTAAATATATACATAAATATAATAACAAAAGAGACTGTTATTAGCATCTGTGTTATAGTAAATATTCCTCTTATTTTATTCATCTTTTTATCCATCCTATATTCTTATTCTTAAATAATATTTTTATAAATTTCTCATTCTTTTGAAGTATCTCAACCTCTTGTTTTTTTTCCACTATCTTGTAAACAGTAGAATTGCTAGTTGGTAAAATATACACTTTAACATCTTCTTTTATCATCATCTTTTCATTTGGCATCATCATATTTATAAGAAATGTCATAAAGAATATAGCTATAAAAAGAAATTTACCCCTCTTTGTAAAAAAATATATCATTATAAAAATAAAAACTATCATTGCTAATACTATTTTTTTATACAATTGCATCGAACTTTCATAAGGGTTAAGATCTGTTTGGGTACTTACTAACTCCTCTTCCAATATAATAGGTAGTTCCACAAGTATAAATTCATTTGAAATAGAATTATAATATTCAAATTTTATACTTTGAGTATGACTTGGAATTATAACAAAATAATATAAAGTTTGAACACCATCTTTGTCAGATAAATCTTTTTCACCTTGATTTATATATGAAGCTAAATTAAATTCTTCAAGATTACTATTTGATGCACTTATTGATATTAAACTAAGAAGTTTATTATTTGTATATTGTTTTGTTCTTATACTATTTATTTTTAAACTTGAAGCTATTGTACTTGAATATCTATTTTGTTTAATTGCTATTTCACGATATATTATTTTTGGAGATTCTATTTTAACTTCATCTAACACACTATTATTAGCATCATATAAAGATATATCTATCACTGGTAATAAAAAACTTTTATCATCAACTTTATATTCCAATGTAGTTTCATATATTGTATCAGTTTTTTTATACCAAGTTATATCTGTAGTTAGTTTTTCTATATTTTGAATATCACTAAAATTTGTAGATATTGTAAAATCATCTTCAAATGGCAACAATACATTTATTTGAATAGTTACTTCAAATCTTTGTTTTGTATATACAATTTTAGGATAAGATTTATATTTTGCATATAATAATTTTGATTTTATTTGTGAAGTTGCTTGGTTAAGGTTATTTGCACTAAGAGTTAGTGCAAACATAAGTATGGATATAAAACTAAATAAAAATCTTAGCCTATATCCCATTGCTCTATTTTAAAAATCCCTCTAGCATCTTAACACCATCAGAACAACCTAGAAGTTCCTCCATTGCACGCTCAGGATGAGGCATAAGACCAAATACATTCTTTTCTTTATTACAAATACCTGCAATTTGATCTACACTACCATTTAATACTTGATTTGTACCCTCTTTATCACAATATTGTAAAAGAATTTGACCATTTGATTGTAACTCTTGAAGACCATCTTGATCTATAAAATAGTTACCATCATGATGTGCTACAGGAATATTTAAAATAGCATCATTTTGCAATTCCTGTAAAAATACATTATCATTATTTACAACTTTTATATGATGATGTTTTGATATAAAATGAAGATTATCATTTCTTTTTAAAGCACCAGGTAAAAGACCTGTCTCGGTTAATATTTGAAAACCATTACAGATACCTAAAACTTTTCCACCATTTGAAGCATAACTTTTAACTGCACTCA
>DAOVXU010000099.1 GCA_030635995.1 Arcobacter sp.
AAAGAACTTTTACAACAAACTACAAAAGATTCTAAATCAAATGCAGGATGGGATGGTGGAATTATCTACTATAATAAAAAACCCCAAATCTTAAAATTTGCAGGGGCAGAAACACCACTATTTTATGTAGATAGAGATGGAACATTTAATACTATAAAAGGGAATAGATACTCTGTTGGATATAAAAAGTGTAATTCAGATTTTGAATATAAAGAGCATATTATCCAAGTAGAAGAGGGGATGAAGTTTTATTGTACAACAGATGGATACTTAGATCAAAATGGAGGGGAGAAAGATTTTCCATTTGGTAAAAAAAGATTTGGAAATATTATACAAGAGATACATAGTAAACTTATGAGTAAACAAAAAGAGATATTTATAGATAAGATGTATAAATATGAATCACAAATTCCCAATAATGATAGAAATGATGATATAACTGTTATTACATTTGAGATAGGTAAACAAAATGAAACTATAAAAGATACAACAGAAGAGATAATAAAATATGAAGGTGTAATAACTCAAAATTTTATATCAACTTGCATGGATAATATAGAATATAAAATTGAAGATATAAGTATAATGGGTAATATATCAACAACAGTTATAGAGATGGCTCAAAATATGTTGAATTATTCTAAAAGTGAACATAAAGATTGTAAAAAGATAAAACCAGAAGGTTTTATAGAGGTTATAAAAGATGAAAATAGTTATACAGTTACAGGGAAAAATATAGTTTCACTTGAAGATAAAGAAAAGATAGAACCAAAACTTATAGAGATACAATCATTAGATAAAGCTGGTATTAGAAAGAGATATAGAGAACTAAGAAAATCAGGACAAAATACACATTCAAAAGGTGGAGGAATTGGTATCTATGAGATAGCTAAAATTTCTAATAATATTGAGTATTCATTTGATAGTATAAATGAAGATAAATATTATTTTACATTAAAATCTATAATTGAATTGAAAATATAAAATTATAAGATTTGGTATAAAGTTGAATTATAAATAATTTTGATAAAATATTGAATTAATAAGATATTTTATATAGATGATATTGAAATAGATAAAAAGGGATAAACGAATGGAAAATTTAAATATAGAAGCGACAAAATATACGCCAAAGATTACACTTGATGCAAGTGGAACAATTAGTTTAGTGGGTAAATCATATCCAGAAAATACTTTTGAGTTTTATGCTCCTATGATGGATTGGATTAAAGAATATTTTGAAACAAGTGCACAAGATATTACAACAGTAAATATGGAGATTACATATTTTAACTCAAGTAGTTCAAAACTATTTTTTGATTTTTTTGATCTATTAGAAGAGAATAGCGATGACAATACTATTAAAATAAATTGGATATTTGATGAAGAGAATGAAAGTGCTGAAGAGGCAGGGGAAGATTTTATAGAAGATTTTGAAGATTTGGATATTAACTTAGTTACAAAATAAGGTATAAAAATGGCCATTCATGAAAATAAACTTATAGCTGAGATTGAAACTTTAAAAGATGAATTTGCTAAAACTACAGATAAGCTTATTAAAGATGTTAAAAGACAAGATAAGATTATGGAGAGAAGTGATAGGCGGCAAAAAAAAGAATATGATGAACTTCAAACAAGACTCGAAGAGGTGCAATCTTTACAAATTGCTCAAAAAGAACTTTTAGACTCTTTTATTAAACTTATAGCGAGTGCTATTGATGCTAAGTCAAAATATACTGGTGGACATTGTGAAAGAGTACCTGAACTATCCCTTATGATGGCAGAAGTTGCAAATACAGCTTCTCATAGTATATTTAAGAACTTTTCTATTGATACTGAAGATAAAAAAAGAGAATTAAGCATTGCTGGATGGCTTCATGATTGTGGTAAAGTCACAACTCCTGAATATGTTGTTGATAAAGCTACAAAACTTGAAACTATCTATAATAGAATTCATGAAGTTAGAACTAGATTTGAAGTTGTTCATAGAGATTTGACTATTGAGGCACTAGAAAGAAAATTAGCTGGTGAGGATATAAAAGAGGTAGATGCTTGGCTTGAAAGTGAACATAAAGAACTAATAGAAGAATATACTCTTGTAGCAAATGCAAATGTTGGTGCTGAGTTTATGAAGCAAGAGAATAAAGATATTATAAAACAAATAGCTTCTCGTACTTGGACTAGAAATTTTGATGATACTATTGGTTTAGCACATGAAGAGAAAAAAAGATTACTTACTGAAAATAGTACAACTCCTCAAATAGAACAATTGCTTTCTGATAAAAATAGACATATAATACCAAGAGAACATTTTGACTATGAAGAGTATGAGAGAATGGGATTTAAAACAAAAATACCTGAGCATCTTTATAATTTAGGTGAACTTTACAATATCTGTACAAGTGCTGGAACTTTAAGTTATGAAGAGAGATTTAAAATCCAAGAACATGTACAGATGACTTTAATTATGCTGGAAAAACTTCCATTTCCTGATTATCTAAAAAATGTACCATTATTTGCTGGAGCACATCATGAGACACTTATTGGTACAGGTTATCCTAGACAACTTACTATTGATGATATGCCAGTTGCTTCAAGAATTATGGCAGTTGCAGATGTATTTGAAGCTTTAACGGCAAGTGATAGACCATATAAAACACCTAAAACATTATCCACCTCTATTAAAATATTAAGTTTTATGGTAAAAGATCAGCATCTAGATAAAGATATTTTTCAATTATTTCTTTCAAGTGGAATATATAAAGAGTATGCCAATAAATATTTATTGGCAGAACAAATTGATGAAGTGGATATAGAACAGTATTTATAAAAAAGAGGTATAGATGGAACTTGATATTTTATTAGAAAAGAATGATTTAGAATTATATTCTCAAGAGTTACCCCCATTTATTAAAAAATATGAAAAACTTTCCAAAAGAATGGATAGAATCTTAAGGCAAGGGGATAGACAGCAGTTAGAGGTTATAAAGCTAACGGAAGAGCTAGAGGATAAAAATACAAAAATCAAGAATCTTTTAAATAATGCTGGTCAGGGTTTTTTATATTTTGATAAAAATATGATAATTGGAAAAGAATATTCAAAAAAGGCTGTTAGAATATTAGGTATTGAGATATCTGGTCAAGATATTACGAAACTATTATATAAAGATGATGAATCAAAGCAGTTGTTTTTAAAATCTACATTGCGGGGAATTCTTGATGAACCTGAAATACGACAAGAGATACTTATCTCTTTACTTCAAAATGAATTTGAAAGAGATAATAAATTTATAGAAATTGAATATAAAATTCTTGATAAAGAAAGTTTTATGATGATTTTAACAGATATAACATCTAAAAAAGAGTTAACTATTAAAATTAAAGAGGAACAACAAGTTTTAAAAATGGTTGTTGAAGTGGTGACCTCTTTGGAGCAATTTGTTGAGATAAAAACAAATTATATTAATTTAATATTATTTATAAATAACTATAAGTCCTTGGATAAATTAAATGAATTAAGGAGAGAAATTCACACATTTAAAGGGTTGTTTGCTCAAAAAGAGATGCTGAATATAGTAAAAGAGTTACATAACTTTGAAACTGAAATAGATATAAGTATAAAACAAAATAAATTAACAGATATTATAAAAAATATAACTTTTAATATAATGAATTCTTGGATTGAAAAAGATATATCTACATTAAAGGATATATTAGGGAAAGATTTTTTCAATAAATCAAATTATATATTAATAGATAGAAATAGATTAGGTAAATTACAGGCTAAAATTAAATTATATATTGATAAAAAAAGAATCAAAGGTGATGCTGTATCTACAGTGCTTAAAGATATAGAAGAATTGAAATATAATAGTGTAAAAACACTATTTCGTCCATATGAAAAATTAGTTGAGCAACTTTCTTTAAAATTAAATAAAGAGGTTTATCCTTTACAATTAAATGGAGACAATATATATATTGGAAATATATACAAATCATTTATAAATTCTTTAGTGCATATTTTTAGAAATAGCTTAGATCATGGAATAGAAACACCTGAAGTAAGATATGAATTAGGGAAAGATTTAAAAGGTACAATAAAATGTACAATAACAGAAAATATAGAAAATATATCTATTTGTATTGAAGATGATGGTGCGGGTATTAATCCTATAAATATTAAGAATATAGCTATGAAAAAAGGGATATTGACAGATAAACAATTTAGTTGTATGAGTGATAAGGATATTATATTTTTAATATTTCAAGATGATTTTTCAACAGCAAAAGTGGTAACCAATATATCAGGTAGAGGTGTTGGTTTGTCATCTGTATTAAATGAACTCCATAAACTTGGTGGGAATATGGATATAGAAAATAATATTGGTTATGGGATAAAATTTACTTTTACTTTACCAATTGAAAATAGTAGTAATAATGAAAATGATCTATTGGAAAAATTATCATTGAAAACTATTAGTTATTATGAAGAAAATTTAAATATAAAATTAGATACAAAATTTATTATTGAAGAGGTAGATTTAATAAAGGTAGATAAAAAATCTATATTAATACCTCTAACAAATGATATGGATGGAATAGTTTATATGGGAATATCAAATACTCATGCAATAGAGCTTATATCTCAATATTTAGATGATAGTATGACTGAAGATGAAATTGAAGAGATAGCAATTAGTAATCTTGCAGAAACATTAAATATAACTCTTGGAAATATATTAAAAGATTTAAATATAATGAAGAATGGTGGAATAGTTGGTATAGAGGTACCAATTATAAATGATAATAAAAATATAACAAAAGATGAAAATAGTAAAATAATAGTATCTAAATTGAAGTATAAAGATGAAGAGATACAATTGGGTTACTTTATATAAATATAAAAAGGAAAAATATGGCAAATGTATTAATAGTAGATGATGCAAAAATAATGAGAATAACAATTAGAAAAATTCTTGAACAACTTGGACATACCGTTGTTGGAGAAGCTGATAGTGGATATACAGCAATAGAACAATATAAAACAAAAAAACCAGATTTTGTAACTATGGACATAACAATGCCAGCAGTTCAAGGGATAGAAGATGGTATAGAAGCAGTTAAATATATAATGGAATTTGATAATAGTGCAAAGATTATTATGATAACTTCCCATGGGGAACAAGATAAAGTTATAAGAGCAATTCAAAGTGGTGCTTCAAATTATATGTTGAAACCTTTACAGGCTGAAAAGCTAGAAGAGATTATTTGTAAGTTAGGTTTATAAATATAAGTAAATATGTGGTATAATCCACGAATATAGAAGAAGAAAAGGCTAAAAATGACAGCAGTTATAAATATCGGACTTAAAAAAGGTGTTTTAGATTCTCAAGGTAAAGCAGCACACCATACACTTGATACTCTTGGATTTAAAGAGGTTGTATCAGATGTAAGAATAGGTAAGCAAATCATAATACAACTTAATACAAGTGATGAAAATGAAGCTAAGCAACAAGCTGTAAAGATGTGTGAAGATTTACTTTGTAATACTGTAATTGAAGATTACGAAATAATCTTAGAAGCGTAATTATGCAAGTAGTAGTTTTACAATTTCCGGGAACTAACTGTGAATATGATACTAAGTATGCTTTTGAAAAATTAGGTGCTACAGTAACAATTTGTTGGCATGAAGAGATAGCTTTACCAGAAAATACAACATTGGTTGTACTACCAGGTGGATTTTCTTATGGGGATTATTTAAGAAGTGGTGCATTAGCTAAGCATGCTCCAATTATGAGTGCAGTTAAAAGTTATGCTTCAAATGGTGGAAAAGTTTTAGGTATCTGTAATGGTTTTCAGATATTAACAGAAACTGGTCTTTTACCTGGTGCTTTAAAAAGAAATGATAATCTTCATTTTATATCAAAACATCATCATATAAAAGTTGTAAATAATGATAATGTATTTTTACAAGAATTGAAAAATGATACAGTTTTAAATATTCCAGTAGCTCATCATGATGGTAACTATTTTATAGATGAAGATGGTCTTAAAGAGTTACAATTTAATGATCAAATACTTTTGCAATATTGTGATAAAGATGGTACAAATCAAGTTCTAAATGGTAGTGTAGATCAAATAGCAGGTATTTGTAATAAAGAAAAGAATGTATTTGGTCTTATGCCTCATCCTGAGCGTGCAATGGAAGAACTTCTAGGTTGCTCTGATGGTATTAAGATGCTAGAGGGATTTTTAAAATAGAGTAATGATGCAAAAACTAAAACTTTTATTTAGTTTTTGTACATTAGTTATATTTGCACTAGCTCTTGGTGCAGATGATCTCAATCAAACTTCACAAATAAAATCAAAATTATTATATGCAAAATATAAATCTTATCCTAAAATTGTATATACAAAACAAAGATTTGAAGTAACTATTCAAATAAATGTATT
>DAOVXU010000087.1 GCA_030635995.1 Arcobacter sp.
ACTTCCACTTCCACTTCCACATCCACTAACAAGTAATGCAACTGTTGCAGCTACTGAGAGTTTAATAGCATCTCTTCTTGACATATTAAAATTATTTTTATACATTAACATACCTTTATAATATTTATTTATTTTATATAGAGTCACTTACTAATTTCCAAAAAACTCATAATTTAAATTTTTAATTTATAAAAAAATTGAAATCTAATTTCATTAAGTTATAACTTCATGTCCTAAAATTTAGGAAAAGAGATTCAACTTACGACAAATATTATACCAAAATTATTTTTAAATCTATAATACCAAAAAAACTATATATAAAGTTTAATTCCTAAAAGAATAAAATTAAACAATAAAAATGAGGATATATTTATGAGTAGAAAATGACTAAATATTCAACACAATTAAAAACAAAATTGGTATTGGAAGTTTTAAATAAAGAAAAAACCTTAAATGTGATGGCAAGTGAATATAATATATATCCAAACTTAGATATAATCCTAAAATATAAAGGGGCATAGATGGGAAATATAAAAGATTTTTTACTTCAATTTAAAAATCAAACAATAGAAGAAAATGAGATAATAAAACATAAAGATATTATAAAAGAGTTTGCACAAAATATTAGGAAAAAAGATGATTTAAAAGAGTATTATGATGTTTTTTTAACTACACTTGGGTATTCATATAGGTTAGAAAATGCTGCTCAAAGATTGTATTATACTTTTGGTGAAGCAGTTACAGCTATGGATATAGCAAATCTCACAAAAGATGAAAAACTTTTAGAAATAAATGAATATATCTACTCTCTTATTTTGGATATTTGTATAGATGAATTTTTGCAAAATAATATAGATGAAGAAGAAAAAAATAATGCAATTAGCTCATATAAAAAATTAGAAGCACAAAAATCTAAAGAGAATAGTAAGTATCATACTTACCAATACTAAAAAAGAAAAAGGGAAAAAATGGACAATAATAAAAACAACCCAATGCACGGAGTAAAGTTAGAAGATATTATAAATTTTCTTGTAGATCATTATGGATGGGAAGAGTTAGGAAAAATTATAACAATAAAATGTTTCAACGATAACCCATCAGTAAAATCAAGTTTAAAATTCTTACGAAAAATGCCTTGGGCTAGAACTAAAGTTGAAAATTTATATCTTAGAACTAAACAGTAAATTTTAATTCTGAGCCTTATTCTTTTTTTTATAAATATAAAAAGCAACTATAAAAGATAAACTAAGCAAAGTTATCATAACTATTTGCGATAGATACTCTTTTATTAACTCTTGATTTTCCCCTATCATATACCCTAAAATTACCAATATAGCACTCCAAATAATAGCACCTAAAGAGGTATAAAGTATAAATACTTTTAAATCCATTTTTGATAAACCAGCGGGTATTGATATAAGTTGTCTAACACCAGGGATTAATCTACCTGTAAATGTTGATATTGCTCCATGTTTTTTGAAAAACTCTTCCATCTTATTTAAAGTTTCTTCTGATACAAGTATATATTTACCATATCTAATCAAAAATCTTCTACCAACATATAATGAACCAAAATAATTTACCAATGCACCACTAATAGAACCCATTAGCGAAGCAAACATAATAAGTGTGATAGACATATCCCCTTTAGCTGCTAAATATCCAGCAGGTATAAGTACAACTTCACTAGGGAAAGGGATAAAAGAACTTTCTATAAACATCAGTATATAGATACCAATATATCCCATATCAAAAATCTGATCAGTTACCCATTGTGCTGCCTCATGTAGCATTATTTTAATTCCGCCCAATTATTACCAATACTTACACTAACCTCTAATGGGATATTTAACTTATAAATATTTTTCATAATATCAGCTAAATCAATAGCCACCTCATCAACAATATCCTCTTTAACTTCAAATATTAATTCATCATGAATTTGTAAAAGCATCTTTACCTCATCACTGTTTTTATATTTATCATATATTTTTAACATAGCAAGTTTGATTAAATCTGATGCACTCCCTTGAAATACTGCATTTACAGCTTCTCTAAGATATCCAGCTTTAAGCATAGGAGCAGCATTTCCAAAATCAAATTTTCTTTTTCTATTAAATAAAGTTTTAACATAGTCATTCTCTAAAGCACTAGCCTCAATAGATGCTAAAAATTCTTTTATAGTAGAGAAGCTTTCAAAATACTTATCTATATATATTTTAGCTTCTTTAGCAGGAATACCAAGTGTTTCACCAAGTTTTCTTGCTCCCATCCCATATAAAAGTCCAAAGTTTATAGACTTAGCTATATTTCTTTTACTCTCTGCTTCCTCTTCTCCAAATATATGAATTGCAGTTTGAAGATGTATATCTGCTCCACTATTAAAAGCATATACAAGGGCCTTATCTTTACTAAAATGAGCCAATAATCTAAGCTCTATTTGAGAGTAATCTATACTTACAAGTTTAAATCCATCTTTAGATACAAACGATTCTCTTATTTGTCTTCCCGCTTCACTTCGTACAGGTATATTTTGAAGATTTGGATTTTTTGAACTTAATCTTCCTGTTGCTGTTCCTGTTTGTAAAAATGAAGTATGGATTCTATTATCATCTTTATTTTTTGCAAGTTTAAGGAGTGGTTCTATATATGTTGATTGTAATTTAAAAGCTTCTCTATAATCTAAAAGCTTTTGAATAACCTCATGAGAATCTAAAAGCTTTAATAGCACTTGCTCATTTGTACTATACCCAGTCTTAGTCTTTTTACCCACTGGAAGTTTTAAATGTTCAAATAGTACTTCTCCTAACTGTTTAGGGGAGTTTATATTAAAAGTTTTATCTGACAATCTATATATCTCTTGTGTAAGTTCATCTACATATTTTTTACTTATCTGCTTTAAATCCTCTAATACAGAAGTATCAATCTTTATACCATTTTGTTGAAGATTACTAAGTACTTTTATAAAGGGATATTCCAATTCTTCTGCAAGTTTTACCATACCCTCCTCTTTCTCTAATTCCTCAAGTAACTTATCATAAAGTATTCGTGTGATAAAAGCATCTTCACTAGCATATTTTGTAGCCTCTTCTAATACTACATTTGAAAAGTCTTCCCCTTTTTTAACCATATCTTTAAATGCAATTGTTTTATGGTCAAAATACTTTAATGCTAACTTATCCATACCTACAGGTTTATCACTTTGTATCAACCAAGCCATTATCATAGTATCTGCATATAGCTCCAACTCAATTCCAAAATTAAATTTAATAATCTCATAATCATATTTAAAATTTTGCAATACTAATCTATGTTTATTTAATATATTTATAGCTTTTATAGCAACATCTTTAGTTATTTGCTCTGGAACTCCTAGATAAAAGTGGTCTATTGGTACATAATATGCTTTAGTAATATCTACACAAAATGAAAATCCAACAATCTTTTCAGTTAAACTATCAAGTCCTGTTGTTTCTGTATCAAATGCTACTATAGAATCTTTTGGTATATCTGAAACTATTTTAATTAACTCTTTTTCATCATTAAGCAATATATACTTAACATTTGCATCAATAGCAGGCTTTGCATTCTGTACCTCTACATATTCAGTAGGTACTATTGTTTTATAGCTAGTCCCCTCTTTTTGTACTCGATTAACAATACTATGCAGATCAAAATCTCTTAATATATTTGCTATTTTTAATATAGGATTTTCTAAAGGTAAAATAAGATTATCTAAAAATGATAGTTCATCTAGTGTTAAACACTCTTTATCTAGTGTTACAAGTTGTTTACTTATATATGCTAACTCTTTACCATCTCTTAAAAGTGTTTTCCATCTAGTTTTTTCTATATCATTTATATTTTTATATATATTATCAAGATCGTTATATGACTGAATTAAACTCATAGCAGTTTTCGCTCCTACCCCTTTTACACCAGGAACATTGTCAGCACTATCACCAAGTAACGATTGATAATCTGTAAATTGATGAGGATATACCCCATATTTAGTAAAACAATCTTCCTCAGTAACAATTTTTCTTTTGATAGCATCAAACATAAAAATATTCTCTTCTATAAGTTGATATAAGTCTTTATCATGACTTACTACCCTTACACTTAATCCTTTATCTTTAGCATCATTACTTAAAGATGCTATTATATCATCAGCCTCAAAGCCAATTTTAGAAGCAGTTTTAAATCCCATCTTCTCAATCATATCAATCACTATTGGAAGTTGAGCCTTTAAATCATCAGGAGCTTCAGGTCTATGATCTTTATATTCAGAATATATCTCATTTCTAAAAGTATCACCTTTACTATCAAGTGCAAATATAATATAATCAGTTTGAAAATCTTTACCAATACCAGCTATAAAATTCATAAATCCTGTAATCATACCTGTAGGAAATCCTGTCTTTGACTTTAATGGAGGTAGTGCATAATAACTTCTAAATAAAAATCCAAATGTATCAATGATTGTTAATGTTTTGTTTGTGTACAAAATGTTCCTTCTTTATATCTTTTAAGGTAATTATGATATACTAATATTACTTAAAAAATGGTTTTTATAAAGGAACTAAATCAATGTCAGATCATGCTACAAAAAATCAAAATGCTATTTTAAAAGAGATGATAAATGGTTCTTGGAATGGTATAGGTATCATATCATTAGAATCAAAATTCATATATATCAATAAAGCGTTTTCTCCTATATTAGGATATAGTGAAGCAGAACTACTTAAACTGAATTTATCAGATACTATATTACCAAAATCTAGGGTTCCTTTTATGGAACTTTTAAAAGAAAATATTACAAATCAATATAACAATAGAATCACAATTGGTTGCTTAAGAAAAGACAACCAAATAGTATATCTTGATGTAGTTATTAAGCTTATGTCAAATAAAAAGATGTTTGTTATAAATGCAGCAGATGTTACACAAGATGTTGCAGAAAAACAACTTATCAATAAATTTATTGTTCAATATCATATTGATAAAAAAGGTAATATCTTAAAAGCAAGTGAAGCCTTTTATAGAATCTCGGGATACTCTATGAGTGGACTAGTTTTTACTCCATATACAAATCTTTTACATAATTTAAATAATAGTAAAGTATTAGATGATTTTTTTGCACACATATCTTATGGAAAAGCATGGAAAGGTACGCTAGCTTTAAAGAAAAAAGATACTTCAGTCTTTTATGTTGATTTCATAAGTAAACCTACTAAAAATAAATATGGTGATGTTATTGGTCATACTGCTGTTATGATGGATATTACAAGTGAACTAGAACTACAAAAAAGTGAAGAGATTCTTCAAGAAAAAGTAAGTGATGGTGAAGAGAAACTTGCAATCATAAGTGATACAATGAGAACAGTTGCACATGAATGGAGGCAACCTTTAAATACAATCTCTCTTGATGCACAAGCTTTACTTTTTGATTTAGATTTTGAAGAGAATATATCAAAAGAGACTATGGAAGAAAAATTAGAAAATATATCTCAAAATACTCAAGAGTTATCTACAATTATTGAAAACTTCCAATCTATTGCAGAGCTAAAAAGTACTAAGAAAAAGAGAAATATAAAAGATATTTTACAAGAAGCACTAAAAATATCTCAACTAGATGAAAAAGAATTCGTAAAAGAGATATATAACGAAACTTCAAGTTTTAGAACGTATCCAAAAGAGTTGGCTTTAGCGATATCTAGTATACTTATCAATGCAAGAGAAATAACTGCTCCAAATGAAAATAAAAACATAACAATAAAAGCTTCTCAAGAAGAAAATAATATTATTTGCGAACTATCAAACAATGGTGGGAATATACCTGAAAATATTATAGAAAAAATATTCACCCCTTATTTTAGTACAAAAGAGGAAAGAAATGGTGTAGGATTAAGTTTATATAATTGTAAGATTATGATTGAACTTCATCTAAAAGGAAAAATAGAAGTTATAAACTTACCAGAAAATGTAGTTGTATTCAAACTAACATTTCCAATAGGAGCATTAGAGTGATAATAATACCAGCAAGATTAAAAAGTAGTAGATTTGAGAATAAAATATTAGTAGATATTTTAGGACTTCCTATGGTTATAAGAACAGCTAAACGGGTAGAAAAACTAGATGATGTTGTTATCGCAACAGATTCACAAGAAGTTATTGAATTAGCAAAAGAATATAATATAAAAGCTGTAATGACTAGCAGCACCCACCAAAGTGGTACAGACAGAATAAATGAAGCTGCAAATTTATTAGATCTAAAAGATGATGAAATTGTTATAAATGTACAAGCTGATGAACCATTTATTGAGCCAGAAGTTGTAAAAGCTGTTATAGATAAAGTTAAAGAAAAGAATTGTTCTTTTAATATGGTAAGTTGTTATAAAGAGATTAGTTCTGATTTAGCAGATGATCCAAATCATGTAAAAGTTGTACTTGATAATGAAGGAGATGCTATATACTTTTCAAGAAGTAAAATACCATATCATAGAGATCATTATAACTCTACACCTTATTGTGGACATTTAGGAATTTATGGATTTACAAAAAGTAGTTTAAATCAATTTTGTTCTTTAGAATCAGCACCATTAGAGGATATTGAAAAGTTAGAACAGTTAAGAGCTATATACTTTAAAAAAGATATAAGTATGGTAAAAGTTAATTCTAAAAGTTTTGGGATAGATACTAAAGAAGATTTGCAAAATGCTTTAAAAGTATTTTCATAAAGGGAAAAAATGCCTTCCATAAATAATAAATTATTGAAAAAAGTAAAAGTTTTATATGTTGAAGATGAGATAGAAATACAAAATGTGACAACTGAAGCTTTATCTCTTATATTTAGTGAAATAATACCCGCATCAAATGGGGAAGAGGCACTTGAACTATACCATGAGCATGGTGATTTTGATATTATTGTTACAGATATAAATATGCCTAAA
>DAOVXU010000009.1 GCA_030635995.1 Arcobacter sp.
AGTGGAAAAATGGATTTAAAAAAAATAAGAGAAGATAGAGAAAAATGGCTTGATTGGAAAAATATAAAGCCAATGAGGGAGGCTTTATTAAAAGTTGAAGCTATAGATATATCAAATGATGTTGAGATTAAACTTGAAGATTGGTTAACTATTGGGGATAAAGATACTTTAACTAAAGAGCAGCAAAATATTATTTACAATAGTGCAAAAGCTTTAATACCTTGGAGAAAAGGACCATTTAATTTTTGTGGAATGGAACTAGATAGTGAATGGCAATCAAATTTAAAATATAATCTTCTAAGACCACATTTTAATTTAGAAAATAAACTTGTAGCTGATGTTGGATGTAACAATGGATACTATATGTTTAGAATGTTAGAGGATAAACCAAAAAGTTTAGTTGGTTTTGATCCATCTGCTATTTTTAAAACACAATTTGACTTTATTAATCATTTTATGAAAAGTGATATTAAATATGAGCTTCTTGGTGTTGAGCATTTAGAACACTATGAAACAAAATTTGATTTTATATTTATGTTAGGGGTACTTTATCATAGAAGTGATCCTATAGCCTCTTTAAAGTCTTTAAATCGTGCTTTAAATAAAAATGGTGAGATAATCGTAGATTCTTTTATGATAGATGGTGAAGAGGAAGTTTGTTTAGTTCCTCGTGATAGATATGCTATGATCCCTAATATCTATTTTATACCAACGGTTAATTGCTTTAAAAATTGGTTAAGTAGGGCAGGGTTTATAGATATTGAAGTTATTGAGATCACAACTACTGATTATAAAGAACAGCGAGTAACTCCTTGGACATTTGGTATGAGTTTGGATGATTTTAGAGATAAAGATGATTCAACAAAAACTATTGAGGGATATCCCGCTCCAAAGCGTGTTTATTTAAAAGCAAAGCGTAAGTAAATTAAGCTTCTTTAGAAAACGAGTATACATTAAGGCAATGAAGAGATAAAAAAGTGTCTTTAAAAATAAAGACACTTTAGCATTTATTATTTATAAAAAAGAGATTAGACTTTTATTTTACCTAATTCTTTTTTTCTATATGCTAATGCAATAATAACAAATACTGATGCTGTTAATACATAAACCCAACTAGGGATTGGTACAGGATCACCTGTAGCATAAGAGTGCATACCACTTAGATAAAAGTTTACTCCAAAATATGTCATAAGAATTGCAGCAAAAGCCAAAGTTGAAGCTACTGCAAATACAAATGGTGTATTTAATTTTGGAACTAATCTAAGGTGTAAAACAATTACATAAGCAATAATAGAGATATAAGCCCAAGTCTCTTTTGGATCCCATCCCCAATATCTACCCCAAGATTCATTTGCCCAAACACCACCAATAAAGTTTCCAACTACAAGTGCTGCAAGACCAATAATTAGTGCTGCTTCATTAATAGCTGTTATTTGTCTAATACTATCATCAATATGTGGTTTTTTAGAATCTCTAAATATAAATAAAATTAATGCCATAAATCCAAGCATAGCACCTATTGCTAAAAATCCATATGAACCTGTAATAATAGATACATGGATAGTTAGCCAGTAAGATTTAAGTACTGGTACAAGGTTTGTAATTTGTGGGTCAATTCCCGTTAAATGTGCAGTAAACATAAAAATACCAGCCATAACAACTGCTGCACTTAATGCCATTAGTGAATTTCTAAAGAAAAACACACCTGCAAAGATAGCAGACCAAGCGATATAAACTAAAGACTCATAAGTATCACTCCAAGGTGCATGACCACTTACATACCATCTATGCCCCATACCAAAAGTATGTGCTACAAAAAGAATTGCTAAAATAATAAAGAAAACTGTATTTACTTTCTTTGATTTCCAATTTTTATTAAATACTGTTAAAAAAGAGACAATAAATAGAATGAAACCAACTATCATATATGCAATTGTAAGTCTAGAAAAAATAGCAAATTTGTTAAATGAAATTTCACTATCTATGATACTTTGAGTAGGGATTACACTTTTTCCAACTTTTTGTTGATATTGAGTGATTAAGTTTATATAGTTATTTGCATCGTCCCATTTAGATGTAATAACACTATTAATTAGTCCTCTAGTCATAGTTCTAACCATCTCTTTATCTTTGTCTTTAAATGCACTCATTGCATCAAGGGGGTTGTACCATTGATTGTTAGATTTATCACTTTGAGGATCAGGAAAGATTCTAAATAAATTTCCATAATATACCATATAAGCAATATTTACTCTCTCATCAAGTTTTAGAATATCTCTTTCGTATGTTCCTCTTTTATTTGGATTCATTGCACTGACTTTATTTACTAGTTCTTTTAAAATATATTGACCTTTTGTATTAAAAACTTCTAAAAAAGCTACATGAGTTCTTTTTTTCTCAACTCCTAGAAATGTTTTAAGTTTTGGTGTTTTAAGTTTTAACATTTTAATATTTTGCCACATATTTGGATTTGTCATCATCCCTAAAACAATTTGATTTGCATTCATCCCTAAAAATGAATTTTTTCTAGTAAGTTTATTTAAAATTTCATTATTTAAAGAATCAAGTGGTTTCATTCGTCCCATATTTGATTGGGTTACTAAGCGACTAAGTTTTTCCGCTGTTTCTAAAGAGTTATCCTGGAAATTTTCTAAATAAGAAAGAGTATTATTGTTTTGTGTATTTAACGAATCTATTGCACCTGCATTTACTGGATTTTGAGCTAATGCTACTAAAAATGAAACTATAGCAATCGAATTAAATTGTTTTGTATATTTTATAAGTTTTGCAAATCTTGATTTTTTATCAAATAGATTCATTAAAAGTCCTAATGTTAGTAAAAAATATCCTACATAAGTAGGAAGTGTTCCGGGGTCATTGTTAACCGAAAGGATTGTACCCTTTTCATCTTGATCATAAGAACTTTGGAAGAATTGATAGCCACCATATTGTAAAGTTGAATTCATATATATTCTATAATCAAATTCAACATTATTCTTTTTATCAATTAATACAACTTCACTAGCATAAGAAGATGGTGACATACTCCCTGGGTATCTATCTAATGTAAACTCTTTTAGTTTAATTGCAAAAGGAACAAATAAAGATTTTGAACCATATTCAATTTTTACTTTTATATTATTTTTAAATTCTAAGTTTCTAGTAATTCCTGTATTTCCTCTTTGTCCTACAAGTTTAGCAAGTTGTGATTCATCATTTATAGTTAATTTTGTAGATACTAAATTCATAGTTGCAGCACCATTTTTTGCAAATGTATATTTATCTAGTGATACATTTAAAATTTTATTACTAGATTCGATATCATAATTAAAGTTATTATTACCTATAGCTCCAAATTCTTTTTGAAATTCATGAGAATATGTTTTTCCATTATCATCAATAGTGATTTGGATATATGGCTCAAGTGAAATCATACCACTTTGTGTTTCACCTTCTTTAATATGCATTACACCTTCATATCCAATATATCTAGTCATTGCTGAACCTATTAACATAACAACAAATGCGATATGAAAAATAAATTTTGCTTTACTATTCCACATTTTTCTTTTAATAATTATACCTAATAGATTAATAATAGATAAAGTCATAACTATCTCATACCAAAGATGATTATATACAAGAACTCTTGCTGTTGAAACTCCATAATCATTTTCTATAAATGTAGCAACGGCTGCACCAAATGCTAATAGTATAAATAGAATTAACATTGTCCAATAGGAGAATAATAAATCAGTTGATTTTTTAAATAAAGTTTTTTGCATAGTATATAATACCCTTGTAATAATTAATTTTTGAAATTGTATCTAAAATAGTATACTTTTTTAATTGATTTAGAACAATTAATAAAATGAAATAAAGTTAATGTAAGGTTACATTAACTTTATTTATTGATAATTGAATTTTTTAAAATTAATTAATAATTTTAATTTTAGCTTTGTTTTTAAGTTCTGAGATAGTATCTACAGCCCATTGTTTAACAGCTTTTTGCATCATCTCTTCGTTGATTTTTGATCTAACTTGAGTAAATTTACTTTTAAATTCAGGAATATCATTTAAGATATAAAATACTTGATAACCAAATTCTGTTTTAATAGGACCTGTAAATGTAGCTACTTTCATATCTTTTAATATAGGTTTTAAAAGATCATTCATTTCAGCTGTTGGTATTTTCCCAAAATAACCATTTTCATTTGCAGATGGAGCTTTTGAAAACTCTTTTGCTAATTCTTGAAATTCTATTCTAGCATTTTCAGACTTTTTTAGTTTGCTTACAATATCAGCAGCTATTTTTTTTGTATCAACAACAATTACCAATAACTCTTTCATAGCTGGTGTATCATATTTATATTTATTTAATTCATAATAATCTGTTAACTGCTTTTTAGTTATTTTAATAGTTTCTGCTTGCTCATTTACTAAAAAGTCAAATGCTAATAAACCTTTTTTACTATAAAGCTGTTCTTGTGTATATCCCTCTATTTTCCCATCATCTTTCATTATTTCAGCTAAAAAACCAGATTGTTTTTGATGGGAATCATCACTATTCATAAATAATACATGTTCTAGCGTTCTAGCAAATTTATCTGATTTTGATATATCTGTTGAAAGTGCATAATCAGAAGCAAGTCGTTTTTCAACTAGTCTATTTACAATTTTTAATTGCATCTCTTTATCCATAGTTTGATAATCTTTTGGAGCAACTTCATCTGTAATATTTTTACCATCTACAACTGCTAATATATTTGCACCAAGAGCCAAAGTAGAAGCACAAGAGAGTGCTATTCCAAATTTCAATAAACTTTTTATCATTATAATCCTTTTTTGTTTAATCGTATGTTACCTATATAAACTTTAAATAAATTAAAAATTTTATTTTATTTAAAATTTACAAAATGAAGAGGCGAACCCCTTCATTTGTAAAAAATTTCAAAAATTAGTTTTCGATCTTTCCAGATTCCATTCTGTTTTTATAAACAGATTCTAATTTTCTAATATCTTGTTGTACTTCAAATACACCATGCCAGTGAGCATAATCAGGAGCACCCATAAGAGCACCTTGTCTCATTCTTCTACCTTCATGATGCCATAAGTGGTACCATAGTCTAAATGCAGCATCAGCCCATTTGTCTTTTTTCATAAGACCTTTTTTAGCTAATTCACCAATCATCTTTTTAGCATCATTTGCATATGTATTATATAAATCTACATGCATATCTGCCATTTTAAAGAAGTTTTTAGTGTGAGTTGAAACGTGACAAGATTTACATACATGTTCCATTTCAGCTCTAGCAGCTTCACTACCTTTAGGGTGTCCAGCTAATGGATTACCTTTTGAAATTTTACCAGATTTCATATAATCAGTTGCAGCAGTTTCATGACCACCATCTCTGTGTTTAGAAATTGGAGCCCAAATGTTCCATTTAAGTCTTCTACTAACATTATGTGTTGTTTTAAGATTACCTATACCACTCATATGACAAGTTGCACATGTAGGAGCTCTATAATCACCTGGTTCCCAAGCGTCAGGAGCAGAATCCCATTTCCATGAATTACCTTCTGTGTTATAAACATGTCCATGCATAGAGTTATTATAAATCTCGATATCCGGATGATCAGGCCCTAAGTGACACGATGCACAAGCAGCTGGTTTTCTAGCTTCTTCGATTGAAAATTTATGTCCAGAGTGACAAGATTTACAGTTACCAACAGATCCATCAGGATACACATTTCCTATACCGTAGTTAGGCCATGTAGCAGCAGTAGGTTTACCATTTTCCATCTCAATAATTGCACCATGACATTGAACACATCCTGTTGCTGATGGAGAATCTTTAAACTTAGGATGATCTCTACCTTCGTAATGATACATTAAGTCTTGCATACCTTTTTTAGATTTAACTTGAATAGCACCTCTTGCATGTCCACTGTTTTGAAATTCTTCAACTTCATTAGGGTGACATCTTCCACAAGTTTTTGGACTAACCATAATTGAAACATTAACTTTTGGTCCACTTTCTGAACTACAGTTTTTAGTTTTCATTGGACTGTCAGCTGTTACACCATGACAATCTAAACAACTAACACCAACATGACCATGACGGCTTTCTTTCCAGTCATTTACATGACCAGGAGTTAATTTCGCATGACATTCCACACAGCTCGCACTAGTTTCTGTCATATTTCTATCGATTTTTAAAGTTTTTATACCCGCTAAATCGCCAACATTAGCACTAAATAGTAAACTACTAGTTGCTAAAATTGCTATTATAGATTTTTTAAACATTTTATTTCTCCTCTATTTATTTAACATTTTTTTGTTTAGGTAAATGTAATCCTAAGTTTTTGTGACCTACATTTTCGTGACAACTTACACATTTTTTGTCTGTTGTACCAGCAAAATACGCTCTGTGTCCTTTGAAAGCTTTAAGATTCGACATAGTTGACTCTTCTAAGTTTGTATGACAAGCTATACAAGCACTATCATAAACAAAGTGTTCTCTATGTTTTCGTTTCTCTTCCCAATCAATTTTATCTAAATCATAAAAATTTTGAGCATAGATATCATGAAATCCCGTTTGGATTTTAGAAAGTAAATAGTTCATTGTATTGTCATGTGGTAAATGACAATCTACACATTTTACTTCCATACCATGCTTACCAGCACCACCGTGAACATCCATCTTGTATGCGTCTACCATAGGTTGCATGGTATGACACATTCCACAAAAGTTTTTATCACTTGTTGCTTTAATACTAACAGCACTAATAAACGCAATTATTAGCCCCAATATAATACCAACAATGATTAAAACAATTGGAAATTTAGATTTAGTTTCTTTGTCGTCTTTTTCCATTGTTCACCTCCTCTTCTATCCAGTAATAACTTTTAATATTTGCTTAAATATCAAAAGTAATTGGAGAATTTTAGCATTTTAAAACTTAAATACTCTTGATATATATCAAATTATTATTATAAATATAGGGTTAAATTATAGAAATATTAGTAAAAGTTATAATTGATAGGAAAAGGAACGATACGATAAATTATAATATAAGAAAAAGAAATAGTAAAGTCAATCTATGATAAAATCGAATAAATAAAAATAATGGAGAATATTAGATGAATAAATCATTTATAAAAATTATATTAAGTGTTGGTATTTTAAGTATTGCTACTACTGAATGTTTAGCAAATGAAATAAAAGATAAATCGGGAACTGTTTATAATACAGTTGTGTCGCCTTATACTGGTAAGGTATGGCTTGATAGGAATATAGGAGCTTCAAGAGTTTGTCTATCTCTTGATGATAAAGCTTGTTATGGAGACTATTTTCAATGGGGAAGAGGTGCAGATGGTCATGAAAAAGAAAAATCTCAATCAAAATCAACTTTATCTTCAAAAGATACTCCAACACATTCAAAATTCTTAAAAGCACCAGAATCTCCTTATGATTGGAGAGGTGGTCAAAATAGTGATTTATGGCAAGAGATTGATGGTGCAAATAATCCATGCCCAACAAATTTTAGAATACCAACAATAGATGAACTAATGGCAGAAACAAAAAAACAAGAGTTAAAGAATAGTAAAGATGTTTATGAAAGTTTTTTAAAATTACCATCTGCTGGTTATAAAGATAGAAGTACTAGTTTTTTACATAAAAAAGGGATAAGAGGTAATTTATGGTCAAGTTCAACGATAAATAAATATTCTGATTATCTACTTTTTAATTTGACTGAAATAAAAAGATATAGTGATAGTAGAGCAAATGGATTTGCAGTTCGTTGTATTAAAAATTAAATTATTTGTGTTTAATAATTAAAAAAGGGCTAAGTTATAAAACTTAGCCCTTTTTAGTTAAATGGTAGTTACTATTTAGCAGCGTCTGAATATTTATAACCTAAAGCATAAGCTTGTTTGTTAATTTCATGTACTTTTGCAGGAACTTTAGAAAGCATAACTTGCTCTAAAAGATCTTTATCAATAGCATCAACAAAATTATTTGCAATTGCAAGAGCTACAACAGATTGAGTAATAACATTACCAACCTCTTCTTTTGCAATAGTAATAATAGGAATTTCAACAATATTCCATCTTTTCTTGTCTTCTTCAGTAGCTTTTACAAGATTTGGCTCAATAATTATTGTTCCACCATCCCGTACACCATCTTTAAAAGAATTATAACTTACTTGTGCAACAGATAACATAAAATCAATTTCACCATCATTTGCATATGGATAATAAATCTCTTCATCATCAAGAGTAATATCAACAACAGTTGGTCCACCTCTTACTTGTGATGTATATGTTGCAGTTTTAAGTCCATGTCCACCAGCTTTAATTTTTGCAGCTGCAAAAATTTCACCAGCAAGAAGAACACCTTGTCCACCAACACCTGTAAATCTCATTAGTTTTCTAGCCATTGTATTCTCCTTATATTTTTTTAGCAAAATCAGCTTGTGTGATTTTCGCTCTTTTACCTTGATGTGCATCTTTAATATCTTGATACATATCACAGTATTCTCTTACTTCTGTATCTTGTTTTAATACACCTGTAGGAAGTAAATTTAATCTTTCCTCTTCACTCATTTTATCGTATTTAGTTTTTGCAACCGTAATAGAATCAATCCAAGCTAAATTATCCATAGCAGAAACCATTTTATTTTTTCTACCAAGGTTAATATGACAGTTTGATAAAACTTCCATAAAACTAAAACCTTTATGTTGAAAACCTTTGATTAAAAGTCTTTCAAGTTTTTTAGGGTCAAGCATAGTTTCTCTACCTACAAAAGAAGCACCAGAAGCAATAGCTAAATCACAAGCATTAAAAGTAGGGTCAATATTACCAGCTTTTTGAGTAACAGTCCACATACCTTGAGGAGTAGTAGGAGATGTTTGAGAATTTGTAAGACCATAAATAAAATTATTGATAAGAATAAAGTTAATATCTATATTTCTTCTACAACCATGAATTGTATGATTTCCACCAATAGCAAGTGCATCACCATCACCAGCAACACAAATTACTTGTTTATCTGGATTTGCTAATTTTACACCAGTTGCATAAGCTATAGTCCTACCATGAGTAGTATGAATTGTATTAAAATCTACATAAGAAGAAAATCTTCCTGAACACCCAATACCAGAGATAACACAAACTTCATCTTGAGACCATCCCATTTTATCAATAGCTCTAATTGTAGCTTTAAGGATTACACCATCACCACATCCCCAACACCATAGTGTTGGCATTTTTTCTAGTCTTAAGTATTTATCGTAATTAAATGCCATTTTAGAATACCTCCTTAACTTTTGCTACAATTTCATGAGGTGAAATTGCTCTACCATTTACTTTATAAAGACCTTCTAAATCTAATCTACTTGAAACTCTTTCAATCTCTTCAGTATATTGTCTGATATTTAACTCAACACAAAGTACATTTTTAGTCATATCTGTAAAATGTTTAATTCTATCAGCAGGTGATGGCCAAATTGTAATTGGTCTAAATAAACCAGCTTTAATACCAGCTTTTCTTAAATGTCTAATAGCTTCTTTAGCTGCAAGTGAAACTGAACCATAAGCAATGATTAATACTTCACCATCTTCACCATTAAAATCATCTAACATAAATTCTTCATTTAGTTCTATCTCATCTTGATGTGCTACAACTTTATCTTCTAATCTTTGGATTAGTTTTCTACATGTATTTATTTCCTCTGTTGGGAAACCATTTTTATCATGATGAAGCCCTGTGAAATGATATCTATAACCTTCAAACATAGGGTTTAAAACAGCAGGATCTGTTGGACCACAATCATATGGAAAGTAATCTTTTGGATCTCCTGTAAATTTTTTTCTTGGAACAATTCCAGCTTTAACTTCTTCAAGTGTTGGAAGCATAGCTTTACCATGCATATGACCTAATGTTTCATCAGTAAGTACAATAACTGGTTGCATAAATCTATCAGCTAGATTAAATGCTCTTACCACTTCAGTATAACATTCAGCTAAAGAACCAGCACATAATGTGATTGATCTATAATCACCATGTGAAGGATTACTTGCTTGTTTGATATCACCTTGTGAAACTCTTGTAGGAAGACCAGTAGATGGACCACCTCTCATTACATTTACAAGCACAAGAGGTGTTTCCGCCATTTGTGCAAGACCTAAGTTTTCAGCTTTTAGTGATACACCAGGACCTGATGTAGCAGTTAATGCTCTTACACCTGACATAGATGCACCAATAACACAACAAATTCCTGCTATCTCATCTTCCATCTGAATAGATGCTCCACCAGCCGCTGGTAAAAGATCAGATATAACATGCATAACTTCACTTGATGGTGTTAGTGGATATCCACCAAAAAACTCACACCCAGCATCAACAGCTGCTATTGCTGATAATTTATTACCAGTAGATATTATTTCTCTAGTTGCCATTCATATTCTCCTTAATAACCCGCAGGTAATCTAAAATTATTTTCAACGATAGCTGCTGCTCTCGTTTTTGATTCATCAGTTAACTTTGCGAATTTATGTTCAGATTTATCTGCTACAAAAATAGCAAAATCTGGACAGATAAGTTCACAGTCATTACAACCTATACAATCATCACCAAATGCAACTTGAATCATAGTTCCAAGTACAGAATCTGGTGCTGGTCTCATTACAAGCACACCTGCTGGACATGCTGCTACACATTTATCACAAGCTTTACAGTGGCTTTCTTTAATCCATACCAAAGTATTGGCTGGCGCTTCCATTAAAGACATATTTTCCCCTTCATTATTCAATTAATTTAAATAGAATATATTCTCATACATTACTAGTTATATGTTATCAAATAATCTTTAATACTATTTTTAATAAATAAGATGAATTTATATTATTGACATATGATGTTACATTTTGAAGCAAAATAGGGTATAATTTCAAATGGAATATTTGTATATGTTTTTTAATTCTCTTGTTTCTGCTACTTTATTTCCCATGGGTAGTGAAGCTTTACTTATTTATAACCTTAATATTGAATTAAATGTATATTATTTATTATTTATTGCTACTTTTGGTAATAGTTTAGGTTCGATTTTAAATTATTGGATTGGTTTAAAAGGGGAGAGTTGTTTAGTAAGTAAAAGAATTATAGATGAGAAAAGATTATTTAAATCAAAATACTATTTTGACAAATATGGTGGTTATAGTTTATTATTGTCTTGGGTACCTATTGTGGGTGATCCTCTTACTTTGATAGCTGGAGTCTTAAAGTATAATTTAAAAAAGTTTATAGTGATTATTGTATTGGCAAAATTTAGTAGATATTTATTTGTAACTATTGGATATTTTTTAATTGTATAAATAAAAAAAAGCTCTTTGGTAAATACCAAGGAGCTTTTTTAATTAATATATGAAATATTTATTTAGCTAAAACTTTAGCAATAGCTTTTCCAATATCAGCAGGAGATACTACAACTGTAACACCAGCAGCTTCTAATGCTTCCATTTTTTCTTTTGCAGTTCCAGCACTTCCACTTACAATAGCACCTGCGTGACCCATAGTTTTACCTTTAGGTGCAGTTTGACCAGCGATAAATGCAACTACAGGTTTAGTAATTTGCTCTTTAATTAGTTTTGCAGCTTGAATCTCTAAATCTCCACCAATTTCACCAATCATAACAATTGCTTCAGTTTGGGGATCTGCTTCAAACATTGGTAAAATTTGGTTATAAGAAAGACCAATAATAGGATCTCCACCAATACCAACAGCAGTAGAGATACCATATCCCTCTTTAACTACTTGGTTTGCACCTTCATAAGTTAATGTACCAGATTTAGAAATTAAACCTACATTTCCTTTTTTGAAAATCATACCAGGAAGAATTCCAATTTTACACTCTTCAGCAGTGATAACACCTGGACAGTTTGGTCCAAGTGTTTTCATACCATGTTTATTTGCATGAGCTTTAGCCATTTGCATATCTTTTACAGGCGCTCCTTCAGTGATAATTACAGCAAGTTCAATTCCAGCTTCAGCAGCTTCCATTACAGCATCACCAACAAATGCAGGTGGTACAAATATCATAGATACTGTTGCTCCTGTTGTTGAAACAGCATCAGCAACTGTATTAAATACAGGTTGTCCTAAATGTGTTTGACCACCTTTATTTGGTGTAACACCACCAACGATGTTTGTTCCATAAGCGATACATTGTTCAGCGTGAAAAGTTCCCTCTTTACCTGTAAAACCTTGAACGATTACTTTTGAATCTTTATTTACTAGTATTGACATTTATTTTCCTTTACCATTAAATTCGGCAGCTGCTTTTACAGCTTTTGCTGCACCATCACCTAAATCATCACCAACAATTAAGTTAGAGATATTAGCATTCTTTAAAATTTCAGCAGCTTCTGGTGCATTTGTACCATCAAGTCTTACGATTACTGGTACATTTACATCAGTTATCTTTGTAGCTTCAATAATACCATTTGCAATTCTATCACATCTTACAATTCCACCAAAGATATTTACAAAAATAGCTTTTACATTTGGATTTTTAAGAATAATTTCAAAACCTTTTGCAACTGTTTCAGCATTTGCTGAACCACCAACATCAAGGAAGTTTGCAGGTGTTCCACCCATGTGGTTAATTGTATCCATAGTACCCATCGCAAGACCAGCACCATTTACCATACAACCAATTTCACCATCAAGAGCAACATAAGACAGTCCATATTTAGCAGCTTCAACTTCATCAGCATCTTCTTCTGTTAAATCTCTCATAGCAGCAATTTCAGGTTGTCTACCTAAAGCAGAGTTATCAAATCCCATTTTTCCATCAAGTGCCAAAAATTCTCCAGACCCTGTTTTTACAAGTGGATTAATTTCAATCATCTCTGCATCATTTTCCATATAAAGTTTAAATAGTTTTTGTGCAAATTGAATAATATTTTTTTGTTCAACTTTATCGGAAATTCCTAAACCAAATGCAAGTTGTCTTCCGTGAAAACCTTGAAAACCAATAGCAGGATCAACAGGAATTGTTACAATTTTTTCTGGTGTATTTTCAGCAACATCTTCAATGTTCATTCCACCTTCTGTTGAAGCCATAATTAAAGGCATCTCTAATTTTCTATCTAAAACAACAGATAAATATAATTCAGATTGGATATCAGCACCATCTTCAATATAAAGTTTTTGTACTAATTTACCTGCAGCGTCAGTTTGATGAGTAACTAAAGTCATACCTAAAATTTCATCAGATAATTCTCTAACTTCTTCAAGTGATTTAGCTAATTTAACTCCACCACCAAGTCCTCTTCCACCTGCGTGAATTTGAGCTTTAACAACCCAAATTGGACCACCAAGTTCTTTTGCTGCTTCAACAGCTGCATCTACAGATTCAACCATTATACCTTTTGGTGTTGGTACACCATATTTTGCAAATACTTGTTTTGCTTGATATTCATGAATATTCATATATATTTCCTTTTAAAATTAGAATTTGAATTATTATAACTATTTAGTGTTTATACTTTTTAACATTATTCTATAATTTTTTTATTTACGATGAATCGTTACAAAAGGTATCATCCTTTTATCTTATCCTAAGACCTTATCAAGTGTATATTTCATATCTTCATCAAGATCTTTCATATTTGATCTCATCCAGTTAAGATATCCAGAATCTTCCCTCGCGATTTCCGCTATATCTCGACCTTTATGTTTTCCAAATTTAAAAGTTTGAATCATTACAGGTGTTTTTGTAAGCTCTGCTAGTTTTTGCATAGGGTTATAGTCTGGATATTCTTCCATAACTCTTTTTACTAGTTTACTTAAAAATAATTTCATCACTAAAACATCACCAATAGCATCGTGTGCTTTTATTGTTATATTTAAATCATCTGCTTCTTTTTGTTCTGTTTTATAAAGTTCTAAAGCATATCTTAAATACTGTAATCTATGGTATGGCATATCTTTATAAAGATGTTTTGCACATCTTAAAGTATCTATTAATGTATATTGATTTACAAATCCATCTTTTTGTAACATCCCTAAATCAAAATTTATATTATGTGCTATTAGATAGTTTGATTCATTGTTATATTCTTGAAGTTTACCATATGCTTGTGTTTGTATAAATGGTGCTTTATCTACAAGTTGAGATGGTACAATATTATGTACCTCCATAGCTTCTATTTTTATCTCAATATCTGTTGAACAGATCTCATCATAAATTTCAATATTATCTTTACTATGAACTATCATAGCTCCTATTTGGATTATTTTATCTTCTTCTTGATTTCCTGTTGTTTCTGTATCAAATAATATATATTTTGCCATTTTTACCCTTTTATTTTTTTCTTTCTTGGTGTTCACTATGATCTTTCATACATCTATATATTAAACTTTCAACATTATCTTTTTGATGAAAGTGTGACATCCCACCTGTAAAATTTAACTCTAATTTATCTAATAATATTCGTGGTTGTATTAGATTGTTTATCATTTTTGAGATATTAAAATTTGGTGTATTTGTTAGTACTATATAAAACATTCCATTATCAATATACTGAACCATATCATAGTTTCTAAGTGTATTTTTAAAATATCTTAATGTTGCATTTATTATAATATCTGTTTTTGTTCTATATAATGGTGAGTTAAATATCTCTATAAAATTATCTATTGAGATGAGTACAAGTGAAAATTTTGTATTTAAAGAACCGGCTCGTGCAATTTCCAATTTAAGTAGATCCTCAAATGAAAAACTTTCTTTTGCTATTTTTAATATTTTTTGTTTTAATTCTTTATTTTTTTTATCTAAAATATCTATCTTTTTACTTAATATTTCAATAACTTTATTATCATCTAAAATTTTATTTTTTAATTTTTTTATATCATCTGAATAATTTTTTGATTCTTCATCAAATTTACTTTTTAAAATATTTGTATCTTGTGCATTTTGGGAAACTTTTTTAACAATATGATTTTTTAAAGTTTTAAGTTGCTCTTTTGTTTTTGATAATAGTTTTTCTTCAGTCTCTTTTAATGATGTAACATCTAATATTGTAGATACTCTATAACCAATTTCATCAATAAATATTGTTTTACCACTTACAATTGCAGGAAAACTATTATCATCTTCTCTTCTTAACTCTATCTCATAATATTCGCTATTGTTGCTCTTTATTGCTTGTTCTATTTTCCATTTTTGATCTTCTGGTATAAAATCCATAATATTTCTATTATTTTGATAACTAGCCGATAAACCAAGTTTTTTAATTGCAGATTCATTTATAATAACAATATCTCCAGAAAGAGAAGATACTATTACTGATTCACTTACACAATTTAATGATTCTTTTAAATTTACTAAATTCAATTTTGTATTAATGTTCATATATCGCCTTTTAAATATCTGGTATATCTATAACTGTATCAAAATCTTCCATAGGTATATCAATATTTGTTGGAATTTGAGCATCTGATACACTTTCAAATGTTGTCATTACAGGTGCAGCACCATGTGGTGCATCTTTATCAACAAATTTAGTCAGTTCCTTATGGAAATCAAGTTTTACTGTGCCAGTTGGTCCATTTCTTTGTTTGCCTATTATTATCTCTGCTTCTTCAATAGGTTTATCTATAAAAGCACTTTTATAATCTTCCCCTTTATCTTTTGACTCTTTTTCCTTTCTAGCCTCATCTCTCTCTTTATAAACATCATCTCTATATACAAACATAATAATATCTGCATCTTGTTCAATAGAACCAGACTCTCTAATATCACTTAACATAGGTCTTTTATCTGGTCTCGCTTCTAAACCTCTATTTAACTGAGAAAGAGCAAGTATCGGTAGATCCATCTCTCTTGCAAGAAGTTTAAGCCCTCTTGATATCTCTGAAACCTCTTCATGTCTTGCTTTATTTCCAGTTCCTTGCATAAGTTGAAGATAATCAATAACAACCATTTTTATATTATTTGTTGGATTACCTGCTATTTTCCGAACTCTTGCACGAAGTTGATTTATATTAACTGAACCACTATCATCAACAAAAAGTTTTTTAGTATTTAAATCTTCAAAAGCAGTTGTAACTTTACTCCACTCTTTATCATCCAAATCACCTTTTCTTACATTTTGTAGAGGTATTCTTGTTTTTGCACTAAGTAATCTCATCATAAGTTGTTCAGCAGGCATCTCTAAAGAGAAAAATATAACACCATTTCCATTTTCAACATTTTGTAGTGCTGTATTTAGTACAAATGAAGTTTTCCCCATAGCAGGACGAGCAGCAATTATTACTAAATCACCTTTATTGAACCCTGTAGTTTTACGGTCAAGTTCATCAAATCCTGTGGTTTCACCTATTAAATAAGCATTTCCTTGTGCTTTCATCTTTTCCATATGTAAAAGTGTATCAGTTGTTATTGTATACATATCTTTAAGTTCACTATTTGCACTATCTGTTGTTATTTTATATAAAGCATTCTGTACATAATCAACAGCTTCAGTAGCAGGTAACTCTTCCTCTATAGTTACTTTTTTTATTTGAGTTGCTAATTTTATTAATTCTCTTTTAACAGAAGCATCTTTTATCTCTTTTGCATAAGCAAGTGTATTTGTAATTGCATTTGCTGAAAGTATCTCTACAAGGATAGAATCATCAACCTCTTTTTGGTCTACTCTTTTTCGTATAAATTCTTCATCAATAGGTAAATCATCGCTATTAAGTCTCTCCATAACTTCAAAAACTTTTTTATGTGCAGGAAGATAGAAATCATTAGGTTTAATCAATCCCAATAAATCTTCTATAATCTCTGGATTAAAAAGTATTGAGCTTAAAACAGCTCTTTCTATATTGAGTGCATAAATATTATCCATCTATTCTTTTTCCTTGTTGTCTTTCTTATTATCAATAAATGGTAAAAAAGGGACACTCAATGTCCTTTTTATAACATTAAATGTCCCTTTAGCTGCATTCTTTATAGCATATGTTTCAAATGATTGTTCCTCAAATGTACCTTTAATATCAACTGTTGTTACAAAATTTCCATCATCTCCTGTAATTATATATCCAAGTATAGGGATGTGATTTATAAACTTAGAATAATCTTTTAAAAATATTACATCTACATTTATATCTATAAGTTTTTCTTTAATATCGATTAAAGCTGTCCCTTTAAAATCTGTCATTTTACTTTTTGTATAGATATCAAATATATCAAGATAATTATATTTTATATCATAAATAAAGTTAATATTTCCACTTTTTATATAATAACCTTTCAAATCAAAATTAGTTTCACCCATTCTAAAAAGGGTAGGTAGAGCTAAAATAGGATTTATGATAGCGGGTGTTGTGTTTATAAATGAGATTAAATTATTTAAAACTCTAACATTTTGTAAAGTAGTTTTATGAAAGTTAATTTCTGCTTCTATACTATCAAAAGTACCTTTGGCTGTAAAATCTAAAGTTCCATCTTTAAATAAATTTTTTTTAGCCAAGGCATTTATAAATTTATCACTCATATTTTTTGCTAGAATATTTATCTTTTTATCTTCTATATCTATTTGAATATTAAACTTTTCATTAGAAGGTTTTATTGTTATTTTTAATTTTTTATTTTTTCCTTTAACTTGAATAAAGTCAGTTTGAATCTTATTATTATCATATTGTATTTTACTATTAAAAAGTTTTAAATCAATATTTGGATAAAGAGTAGATGAGTTATCATCCTCTTTATCACTTTTCATTTTAGTACTATTTATATCTATATTTAAATCATTGATTGCAATATATGTTTTCTTGAATTCAGTGTCACTAAAAGCAACTAATTTCGAAGAAACTTTACTTTTCTTTAAGTTGATAAAATTTATATTTTCTAAAATCTTATTAAATTTATCAATACTTAAAATATGTTTTGTATTCGATTTATTTGTATATTTCAAGCCTAAATCTGGAATATTTAAATCCAAACCAGAAGTAAAATTTAGGTCATAACTAATATTTTTATTTTTAACTAATAGATATTTATCGTACGTTAATTGATTTATATCTAATTTTCCAAAGGATATATTTTTATCTAAGTTAGTATTATTAGAAAGAACTATACTATTGTTATTTTCATCTTCTATACCTACATTTACTTTTAGTTTATTATTTGTGTAAAAAATATTTAAATTATGTAAACTTATATTATTATCAGCTATTTTTATTTTACTATTTGACTTTAAATTAACTTTACTATCTACTTTATAGTCTACAGTATACGAGATGTTTTGTTTTTCTATTTTAAGGAAATTATCATAAATAAAATTATTTATATAAACATCACCAATAATTAAACTTTTATTTAAATTTATATTAGAGATTAATTTATAACTATTATTGTTCTCATCCATTGCATTTGAAGTTGTACTTATACAGTTATTTTTAATATTAACTTTTAATTTATCAAGTGAAATATTTTTATCTTTAATATTTATTTTAAATTTTGATTTATCTTTTGAGATAAGATCAACTATTATATCAGACTTGAAATTAAGTTTAAAATTTAAATTTTGTTTTTTTATTTTAATAATATCTTCATATCTATAATTTAAAATTTCTATATCTCCAAGTACATTTTGTTTATCTAAATCTACATTGCTAAAAAGATTATAGTTATTATTATTTTCATCATGTAATATGGTATTTAGTTTTATATAATTATCTTTTAAATTCATTTTCATATTATTTAATAAAAATCTTTGTTCCAATAATATAAAGTTTACAGCTGGAGAGATTATTGTTAATTCATTATTTTTATATTCTATATCTAATAATTCTGAACTGAAATTTATATCATCATATTGAACTAAAGTATTTTTAATATTTGCATTAAGGTATATATCTAGAGGATTATTATCAAATGGTAAATTTAATTTAAAATTTATATTATTAATTCCATTATATTGAACTATAGGAATTTCTACACCATAATATTTAACAATATTAAGTAAATTAGGGTCTAATAAATTTTTACTATATAGATCAAGTTTTAAGATTAACGATGTGGTTAAATTTTCTAATAATACGGTTGTTCCATCAATTTTAATTCCTGCCATTGATGGGTTTTTAAATTTTAAAGATAAATTGTCATTTCTATAGTTTAAATAAACAATATCACTTTTAATATCAGAAAGATTTGTATCGTAATTAAATATTAAATTATTAAGTTCTAAAGTTTTAATCGGATTATTTATAAGATTATCTATTTGATTATTATTTAAATTTATATCACCAGATAGTTTTAGACCTAAACTTTTATAATTTAAATCAGATATAGTTATTAAGTAATTTTCATCTATTTTATCAAAAGAGAGATTTGTATCAATAATCTGCTTAATTTTTGTAAGTTTATCTGTAATTGTTAAGTTTTTTAAATTTAAAATTAGTTTTTTATCATATTTTAAATACAATTTCGAAATATTAATATTATCATAAGAAAGATTTGAAGCGGTGATCCCATACATTAAAACAGCAATAAAAGACATTACTATTAAAATTAAAACTTTCGATAAAAAAATAATTGTTTTTAACATTATCGACCTTTTACTTATTTTAATAATTATAGCTAGCTACTACTTTACTTTAATTGTAGATTCAAAAAGAGTTGTATTTATCCCCAAAGGCTCTACAAGTTCTATTATATCATATTTAGATAAAAATGAGTATAGCCTTAATATTTTAGATAAATTATTAGTAAGGTTTATAGGTTATCCTCAAAGTGGTTGGATAGATTTAAAAACAGTAAAAATGACTAAATTTGATTTTTTATATAAACTTACCACTTCAAAAGCTGCATTAGTTAATATTACACTTATCCCTGGAGAAACATATTATTTCTTTTTAAGTGAATTATCTTTAAAGCTTAAAATTCCAAAAATTGTATTATTTCATACATATAAAAAGTTAGCTTTTAAAAAAGATGGAAATATAATATCTCAAACATATAGTTTACCAATAGGTATGAATGCAGATGATTTAATAAC
>DAOVXU010000004.1 GCA_030635995.1 Arcobacter sp.
TATTATGTAACTTTAAAAATTCAATCTGCTTTGCAATAGTAGAGTATAAAGTGGGATCGCCTGTATGAAGTCGTACAAATTTTAAATTTTGATATTTTAATATAAAATCAAATATCTCATCATAATCCATAGTTTGACTATCTTCAATAATACAATTATCTTTACACCAAGATAACATCTCTTTAGGAACCAAAGAACCTGTATATAAAACCACATCAGCATCACTTAATCTTTTTTGACCTTTAACAGTTATAAGTTCAACATCTCCACATCCAGCACCTACAAAACTCACCATAACAACTCTTTCATTTATAATTTAAAAAAAGATTATATCACACATCACCATAAGGTGATTTGATTTATAAAATATTTGATATTTATCCTCACCTTTTTAGTTTTAGACTCCCCTAATCTATTAATTATAATTAATAATAATATATTAACCTCAAATTAGATAACATTCCAAAAATTTATTACTGGAATATAATTATGCAAAATAAATCATCTCTTAGCTTTGAAGAGCAATCTTTACACTATCACCAAGCAAAAAATGCTTTTGGTACAAATGGAAAAACTGGAACATTACTAACTAAACAATGCAACACTACACATGAATTATCTATGGCATATTCTCCTGGTGTTGCTTACCCTTGTCTTGAGATTCAAAAAGATATAACAAAATCGTATGACTATACAAATAAAGGAAATCTTGTAGCAGTTATAAGTGATGGTACAGCAGTACTAGGTCTTGGAGATATTGGACATCTTGCATCCAAGCCTGTAATGGAGGGTAAATGTGTCTTATTTAAAAAATTTGCAAATGTAGATGCAGTTGATATAGAATTAAATGTGCATAGTGTAGATGAGATAGTTACAGTAGTATCAGCTATGGCTGATAGTTTTGGTGGAATAAATCTTGAAGATATAGCAGCTCCTAGATGTTTTGAAATAGAAAAAAGATTAAAAGATATATGTTCTATCCCTATTTTTCATGATGATCAACATGGAACGGCGGTAATAACAACAGCAGGTCTTATAAATGTACTTGAATTTAGTGGCAAAAAGAAAGAAGAATTAAAGGTAGTGGTTATTGGTGCAGGAGCTGCTGGAATTGCTTGTGCAAATATGTATAAGGATTTTGGTATTACACATATTGTTATGTTAGATTCAAAAGGGATACTACACTCAAAAAGGGAAGATTTAAATAGATATAAAAAATCTTTTGCAATAGATACTAATGATAGAACTTTAGAAGATGCTTTAAAAGGTGCCGATATGGTACTAGGGCTAAGTGGAGCAGATCTTATATCTAAAGAGATGGTAAAATCTATGAATGACGATCCAATAATCTTTGCTTGTGCAAATCCAAATCCAGAGATACTACCAACTGTTGCAAAAGATGCAAGAGATGATGTGATAATAGGAACAGGAAGAAGTGACTTTCCAAACCAAGTAAATAATGTACTAGGTTTCCCTGCAATATTTAGAGGTGCATTAGATGTACAAGCCACTAAAATAACTCAAAATATGAAACTAGCAGCTGCAAAAGCACTTGCTTCACTTGCTAGAGAAGATGTACCATCTTATGTAAAAAAGGCTCACAATAGAGAATATATGAGTTTTGGTAAAGAGTATATTATCCCTTCACCATTTGATAAAAGAGTGTTAGTTTATGTTGCTTCTGAAGTTGCAAGAGCAGCTGTAGAAGATGGAGTTGCTAAAATAAAATATTTTGATGTTGAAGATTATAAAAACTTTTTAAATAATATGATAAAAGAGAAATAAAATATCTTTAAGTAATAATTAATATAACCATCTATTAAAGCTATACAAATGTTTAATATAAGCTTAAAATTGAGCTGAATATCTCATTGTATAGTGGTATTAAGCATATCTTAAGTTTCACATAGTAAAATTGTCGTACAACATTGTGCTGGAAGGTTAAGCTTCCGATACTCGGGTCAAGCATAACTTGCGCGTCCAGAACATCACAATTGTTAAATTTCGAAATTAAGACAAGGAAAAAATATGACAAAAATGATTAAATTATCACTTGTAGCTGCTGTTGCAGTTGCAGGATTGACAACTACTGCTTCTGCAAAACAAAACTTAGCTGAGTGGGCTCAAGCTACTACTTTAAGTGGTTTTGTAAGATATAGATTAGTTAACGATATGGAAACAGATTTAAAAGGTGATACTACTGAAGAAGCAAAAGCTGTAATGAAATTTACAACTCCTGTAAATGATGCTGTTACTGCAAACTTAAAGTATGTATCTCAAGCATTAACTAATAAAGCTGAAACAGCAGCTAATACTGTTGTTGGTGAAGCTAACTTTGTAGTTAAAGCTGCTGGTGCAACTGTAATTGCTGGTCTTCAAACTTCTCAATCTCCATTTTTTGCTAACAATGGTGATACAAGATCTCATGGTTTTACAGCTTTAGTACCAGTTAGTGGTGTTACAGTTGCTGCTGCATACTATACAACAAGTGTTGCTGCAGGTATGGCTGGTGCAAATACATATTTAGCTGAAAATGTTACTGCTTTAGGAGTATTAGGTAAAGCTGATATAGTTTCTTATGGTTTATGGTATGCAACTGCTCAAGATAGTGCAGATGTTGAAGATCAAGCATTAGCTGGTTCAGGTCTTTCTGGAATTTCTTCTTACAGTGTAGATGTAAAAGCTAAAGTTGCAGGTTTAAATGTGCAAGTTATGAAAACACAAATTACAACTGATCAAACTAACGATACAGGTGTTACTAAGTTAGTTGTTTCAGGAAAAACTGGAAAAATTAAATATGTTGCTGCTTATGCAATGTCTAATGAAGATGGTGGTATGACAGCATTTGATACGGATACTGATGCAAAATCTGATTTAGCTATGCATAATTTAAGTATGGCTAAGACAACTGATGCTTCTGCATTCTTGGTTGGTGCTACAGTGCCGGTTATGGATAAAGTTTCTATAGATGCTAAATATCTTGTTGGTTCTGAAGGTGATAAAGGTAACGATGAGTCATTTAGTGAGTTAGATATTACTGCAAAATATGCTATGTCTAAAAACTTTTATGCTTATGCAAGATATTATACAGGTGAACACAATAAAGTTGATTTATCTGGAACAAGAATTGAAATCAAATATTCTTTCTAGTCAACTGATTAGTTAAGTTTATAAAACTTTAAAAAGGTTGGACTTTATTGTCCAACCTTTTTTTATGCAAAATTTTTAGATAATCTTAAAATTGACTTTTAACTGTTATTTGTATATAATTGTTTTATTCCCTCGTTCCCATCGTTCCCGATGGGAATGCATATAAAAGTTAAATCAACTTAAGTATTCATTCCCAAGCAGGAGCTTGGGAACGAGAAATAAAAAAGCTTATAATAAAATGGATGGATTGGAGAATATGTAGATGGAATGGACACTAATAATTTCAGCAGTTGCTATAGTTTTTGCATTTGGATATAGTGCATTAGAGATTGATAATCACCCAACAAAATAGTTCAGGATAAAAATGAAATATATACTAATATTAGTGATACTTATCACTTCAATGACAGCAAAAACAACAATGTGTTATAAAAATGGTTGGGATGACCCATCAAATATAGAACAACAAATATTTAATGGTGGAGAGTGTAAAGGCTCAAATTCTATAGATGATATGAAAAAACTTGGTTGGAAAGTTGAAGATATAAAATTATCAACTAAAAATGATAAGATAAACTATATCTATATATTAAAATCAACAAATAGATCTATATCCACAACAGATAGTTACAATAAAATATCAGCAACTATAGCAAAAGAAAAAGAGGAATCAGAAGAGTTATTATCTATAAATAAAGGTAAAAAGTATTATACGCAAAACTGTAAGATTTGTCATGGTACAAAAGGTGAACTTGAGGCAGAAGGTACTTCAAGACCATTAAATAGTTTATCTTTAGAAGATATTAAATACTCAATAAGAGGATATAATATGGATGACTATGATTTAGGTCTAGCAATTATTATGCGTCCTTATGCTTCTTTTTTAGATAAAGAAAAAATGACTAATATCTATAACTATTTAAAATCTATAAATAAAAAATAATAAGGGCGATTAAATATGAAAAAACTAATATTAACACTAGCAATTTTAGCATCAAGCTTACTAGCACAAGAATATACATTAAATATTATAGGTGATCAAAAAAATGAAAATCATACTATAAAACTTGATTTTAAAGTAGATGAAGATGGTAAACTTTTATCATCTCAAAAGTATGATATAAGAAATTTAGGTAAGCCAAATTCTCTTAAAGTTTTAACAGCATCTGGTCTAAAAGGTACACTTAAAGATGAAAGGGAAATAATAGTATTTTATAAAACTTCACTTGATGTATCTGGACTAAAAATTAGAAATCTTTACAAAGTGGCACATACAAGAGTGTATGGAACTGAAAATACTATAACTCTTACTTTTGATAAAGATCATTATCAAAATATTATTTCATATCTAAGATATCACAATATAAAACAAGATGTTATAAATGATATTAACAATATGTATGGAACTTGGGAAGAGATAGAATAAAACATATGGCTAAAATTGATGAGATAAGAGAATAAATTGGATTAAATAAATTTATTATGGGTTTAATATCCGTAATTATATTTTCAATAACAGGTTTTGTTGTCGCGAATTATGTTACAATGAAAGCAAGTTTGCTAATTATTATATTTATTACTTTAATTATTTTAACATATATATTTGTGATAGTATTTAGTAAAACAATTAATAAAATTAAAGATTTAAAGGATTTATGATGAATGAAATTATGATGTATTTAATAGTAGGTGCTTTTTTGGTATTTGTTATACAATTTGCACTATTATCAAAAAAATTAATTGATAGCGAATAAATTCTATTTTAGCCCAATATCTAAATATCTTCTCATCTTTTTGATCTCTTTAAAATCAATCTTTTGAGATAAAATTTCAACGCTATCATCTCTAAATTCTTTTCCAAAAGGTGTGATTATTCCACTACTTGATGCCATATCGTCATTTGCACTATTTGCAGCACATACAAAGCATTGGTTCATCACTGCTAAGCTTTGTGTTAGTGTTTCAAAATTTTCTTTTCTTGGCTCTCCCCACATAGATGGTATAAGGATAATATCAGCACCTTTTAGTTTTTCCCAAAATTCTATAAATCTAATCTCAAAACATATAATCGCACCAACTTTTATACCTTCTATATCTATTATTTTTATATCTTCAATATCCCCTTTAGAATAATATTTTTGCTCATCACCTAGTTCAAATAATTTCACTTTTGATTGTGTATGGATGATATTACCTTTATGAAATATATGTAGAGTATTTAGATATTTATTATTTTGTTTTGTTGTAAGTGTTAGAGTTATAGTTTTATCAATAGATAAAGTTTTTAAAACTTCAATAGCTTTATTTGATATATCAACAGCCTCATTAAGTTTATCATAAGCATAGCCATTTAGAGCTAATTCTGGAGCAACTATAAAAGAGTTTTTTGGTGTAGTTTTTATCAAAGAAATAAGCTTAGATAAGTTTGTTTCAAAATCTACTATGGTTTTAAATTGTAAATATACTAAATTCATTAATAGTTACCCTTTATATGTTTTTAATTTTTAGTAGTTATTTTAGTCAATATTGAGGCGAAGTTTGTATTTTATGATTGAGCTTACATTTGTAAGTGATTGAATGAAATACAAATTTCAACGAAGACAGTGGCTAAAAGAACTGCTAAAAATCGTCGAAGTCTAAAGAACCTTTTGAGTAGTTTACAACATTTCCTTCAAAGAAATTTACCCTTTGATCATTAAATGAACTATATCCATCTACCCAAGGAATAGGGTGTTTTACATTATATTCAGGTTTATATCCAACGGCTATTAGTCTTAGATCGCCAAGATATTGGATATATTGTAAGATAATAGCATCAGTAAGTCCAAGAATTTGCCCTTGAGTGATATATGCTCCCCATTCTGATTCAATTCTAACTGCATCTCTTATCATCTGTCGAACTTCCTCTTCAAGATCTGGAGTAAATAGTTCTGGTCGCTCTTGCTTTGTAGAGATTATCATATGTTGGAATAATAAAAGATGTGTAATCTCATCTCTTTGAATAAATCTTATCATTTGAGAAGATCCAAGCATTTTTCCAGATTTTCCTAAAGCATACATAGCTGAAAAACCAGCATAAAAATACATACCTTCTAAAATCTGATTTG
Source organism: Arcobacter sp. (assembly GCA_030635995.1). Taxonomy (GTDB): domain Bacteria; phylum Campylobacterota; class Campylobacteria; order Campylobacterales; family Arcobacteraceae; genus CAIJNA01. The sequence continues at coordinate 6,258 of DAOVXU010000004.1, forward strand.
CAAACATAGCTAAAACTATATTTCGTGGAGTTGGGTCATCTCCAAGTTTTGCAAAAGTATCAGCTATAAATTTATTTTTCTTTTGAAGTTGTGCATCTGTTTTCCACATATCATATATCTCATCTGTATTGTCCGAGATTGATTCTACCATAACAGCATATGATTTACTATGATTTGCCTCTTCATAAGATTGTCTTGAAAGGATAGCATTTATTTCAGGTGCAGTTATAAATGGATTCATATTATCCATAATATTATTTGTTTGTAAACTATCCATAAAAATAAGTTGTGCCAAAACTAAATCATACATCCTTTTTTCTGGTGGAGTTAAAAACTTATAATCTTTTGCATCTCCTGTCATCTGAACCTCTTTAGGGAACCAAGTATTTCCCTCCATAGTATCCCAAAGATTTGTAGCCCATATATATTTTGGTTTGGTAAAATTTAACATACCATCTGGATCTCCACCAAACGTTCTTCTATCTTTTAAAGATTCTGTTGATTGGGGATTGTATATTGTTTTTTTTGTTATATTGTTGATTTGTTCCATTTTATTGACATCCTATACATTCTTGACTTCTATCTGCTACATCTTGTGAAGCTTCTGGTGATTGACCTCTTAGGTAATAAGTTGATTTTAATCCTAATTGCCATGCTAAAGTATATATTTGGTGTAGATATTTACCACTAGCTTTATCTAAACTCATAAATACATTTGTACTTTGACCTTGGTCTATCCATTTTTGACGAATAGCTGCTGCTCTTATTAAATCTAATTGTTCAACTTCGTAAGCAGGTACATAATGACTCCAAGTATTTGGAGATAAATTTGGAACTACTACAGGGATAAGTCCTGATAAGTTTTCTTCAAACCATTTTCTTTTATATACAGGCTCAATAGCTTGAGTAGTCCCTACAAGGATAGAGATAGATGAAGTTGGTGCAATAGCCATAAGATAACCATTTCTTAAACCATTAGTTTTAACCTCTTCTCTTAAACTTAACCAATCATATCCAGTATCAAACAGATCTTTATCTATAAGTGCCTCAACAGCTTTTGGAGCATGATCCATAGGCATAATACCTTTACTCCAATCACTCCCTTCAAATTCTGGATAGATACCTTTTTCAACAGCCAATGTAGATGATGATTTAATAGCATTATAACTAATCGCTTCCATAACTTGATCTATCCTTTTAAAATGTTCATTTGAACCCCAAGTGATTTGGGATTCTGCTAACATTTGAGCTTCACCCATTACACCAAGCCCTATAGCTCTTGTTTGTAAATTTGTCTCTTTTACTTTTCTAAGTGGATAAAAGTTTAAATCAATAACATTATCAAGCATTCTAATCGCTATTGGTACTACCCTTTTTATATCTTCATCTGTATTAATTTTACTTAAGTTTACAGATGCAAGATTACAAACAGCAGTTTTTCCATCAATTTTTTCTTTTTCAACTATATAGATTGATTTTCCATTAACTTTATCTAAAGCAGATATTTTATTTGCTTTTTTTGCTACTCCACTTGAAGTGATAACAATCTCATCTTCATCAAAAGTGGCAAAAGTACCATCTGTAAATTCTAATTTGATTTTATAATAGTTTGGTTCTGTATTTTGAAATATCTCTGTACATAAGTTACTACTTCTGATAAAACCTGTATGTCGATTTTGATTAGCTCTATTTGCACTATCTTTAAAACATAAAAAAGGTGAAGCAGATTCAAAATAAGATGTTAAAATCTTTTTCCATAAATCTTTTGCTTTCATTTGATCTTTTGTGATTGAAGGGTCATTTTCATACTCTTCATATCGTTTCTTAAATGCTTCTCCTGTAAGTGTAGGTAGATCTCTCACTTCATAAGGATCAAGAAGTGTCCAATGTGAATCTTCTAAAATTCTTTCCATAAATAGATCATTTATCCAAAGTGCAGGGAAAAGATCATGAGCTCTTCTTCTCTCCTCTCCACTATTTTTCTTTAAATCAATAAAATCAATTACATCCATATGCCAAGGTTCAAGATAAACAGCAATTGCTCCTTTTCTTGTACCTAATTGATCAACTGCAAGAGCTATATCATTTGTGATTTTTAAAAATGGCACTATACCACCAGCTGCACTTTTATGATTATCAATAACACCACCTAAAGCTCGGATACTATTCCAATCCCAACCGATACCACCACCAAATTTTGATAAAAGTCCCATCTCTTTATATCCATCAAAAATACCTTCAATATTATCAGGAGATGAACCAATATAGCAAGATGAAAGTTGATGTCTATTTGTTCTAGCATTTGATAAAGTAGGAGTAGCAAGCATAACTTCAAATTTTGATAATACATGATAAAACTCTTTTGCTTTTTCTTGTTTATCCTCTTCATTTTGAGCTAAAAACATAGATATACCCATAAACATTTGTTGAGGAAGTTCTATAGGTTCATTGTCTGAGTTTTTTAATAAATATCTATCATTTAATGTTTTAACACCAAGATAGTTAAAAAGTAAATCTCTTGATGGGTCAAGTTGTTTGTTTAAATCATCTAAGTCATAACCAGATTCAAGTTCAGGGATAATTCGACCTGCTTTTTGTCCATATGAAATATAATCTTTTAGATGACAATATGCGGAACCTTTTATACCGTGAGTAGCTTTTCCTGTTCTATGATATAGATCATATAAAAATAATCTTGAAGCAACAAAAGTCCAATCAGGAACATCTATATCAATCTTTTCAACAGCAGTTTTAACTAAAGCATCTTGAATATCAGATGAACTCATACCATTAATAAATTTGATTTGTGAATCAATTTCAAGTTCACTTTGACTAACACCATTTAGTCCTTGGGTAGCTGCAATAGTATTTTTTTGAATTTTTGAAATATCTAAAACTTCTTTTCTACCATTTCTTTTTGTAATCATTATTGACATAAGATTTTTTTCCTTGAAATTAAATTTGTTCTTTAAATAATATATTGTATATAATATTTTGCTTAAATATAAAGAATTTAAGGTGGCAATTTTATCCAAATATTGCTTTATTTTTAGTAAAATTTTAAACTTTTAAAGATATAATATTGTTATACAAAAAGAAAAAATTATAATAAAAAAGGATTCAAAATGTTTCAAATGGGTGCTAGGCTTGACGGTGAAAGCTATGATACAAAAAAATTAAAAGATCCAAAAAAAAGTTTTCAAAAAATTTCTAAAAATGAACATCAACTTGTATTTACTTTTGAAAAAAGAAAAGGGAAGCCTGTAACACTTGTGGGTAGATTTTATATGAGTGATAAGGAGAAAAAAGTAATCTTAAAATTACTTAAAACAAAGTTAGCTTGTGGTGGGGCTATCAAAGAGGAATGGATAGAATTGCAAGGGGATGTTAAGGAGAAAATTAAAACTATTTTAACTACTGATGGTTGGAAATTTAAATAGTGAAAAAAGTATTTAATGAAGTTAATAGTTTAGATAAAAGGTGTTATGTAAAATTTAATTTAACAGAAGATATTTTGATGGAAAATGCTGCAAATAGAATGTTTGATTTTGTAAAGAAAAAGATTAAAAAAAAGAGAAAGATTTTAATTGTTGCAGGTGCTGGAAATAATGGAGCAGATGGGATAGTTCTTGCTAGATTGTTGTATTTAGATTATGATGTAAAGCTATATTTACCATATGGTGCTAAATCAAATATGGCTAAACTACAACTAGAAAGAGCAAGTCTAATTGGAATTAAAATTACTAAAACCTATCCCCTAAAAACTGACAACTATTCACTAATTGTTGATTGTTTATTTGGTACAGGTTTAAATAGAGAATTAGATGAAAAATCACAAAAAATAATTAAAAAACTAAATAAAATGGATGGATATAAATTAGCTTGTGATATTCCAAGTGGTATAGATAGTAAAGGTTTTATTAATTCTATTGCATTTAAGGCTAATAGAACTATAACAATGGGAGCATTAAAAAAATCTTTATATAGTGATATTGCAAAAGATTATGTGAGTAAGATAAAAGTGGGAACGCTAGGTGTTAGTTCTAAAATATATAATACTAAAAGTGATTGTTATCTATTAGAAAAAAAAGATTTAAAGTTACCACTTAGAGATTTAAAAGATACACATAAAGGGACATTTGGACATCTTGCGGTTATAATTGGAGAGAAAAAAGGTGCAGGAAAAATATCTGCTAAAACTGCTTTAAAATTTGGGGTAGGGTTAGTGACAGCAATCACTAAAGATATAAATTTACCAAATAGTATAATGCAAAGTGAAATATTACCTTTAAATACAACTGCTATTGCAATAGGGATGGGTCTTGGTACTTTAGAATATAGAAGTGAGCTATTTGATAAAAGATTACCATTAATAATAGATGCCGATATGATTTATAAGAGAGAGATATTAAAACTATTAGATAGAGATAATATTGTATTAACTCCACATCCAAAAGAGTTTTGCAATCTATTAAAAATAACAAATATTGAAGATATAACTATAGAACAATTACAAAAAGATAGATTTAAATATGTTGAATTATTTTGTAAAAAATATCCAAATGTAGTTTTACTACTAAAAGGTGCAAATGTATTAATAGGACAAAATAAAAAACTTTATATAAATAGTTTTGGAATATCAGCATTAAGTTTTGGAGGTAGTGGAGATATTCTTAGTGGATTGGTAGGTTCACTTCTTGCTCAAGGGTATAGTCCAATAGATTCTGCAATAGGGGGAAGTTTAGCACATACACTTAGTGCTTTAAAATATAAAGGGGCAAATTATTCACTTTGTCCAAATGATTTAATTAAACAAATTAAAAAACTATAAAGATAATTTGGATATTATCTCAACATAAATTAAAAGGAATAGATAAATGAATGACAATATATTAAAAATAGGTAAATATGAATTTAACAGTAGATTGATAGTTGGAAGTGGAAAATATGATTCATTTCAAACTACAAGAGATGCAACAATTGCAAGTGGAAGTGAGCTTATAACAGTAGCAATAAGAAGAGTAAATATTATGAATCCAAATGAGGAAAATTTACTTGATTATTTCAAAGATACAAATATAAGACTATTGCCAAATAGTGCAGGGTGTTTTACAGCAGATGAAGCTATAACTACATTTAGACTTATGAGAGAAGCAACTGGAATTGATATTATTAAACTTGAAGTTATCGCAGATGCTCAAAAAACTTTATATCCAGATGTAATTGCTACAATAAAAGCTTGTGAAGTTCTTAAAAAAGAGGGATTTACAATTATGGCATATACTTCTGATGATCCAATTATTGCAAAAAAACTTGAAGATGCAGGTGCTGATGCAATTATGCCTTTAGCAGCTCCTATTGGTTCTGGACTTGGTATCCAAAATCCATACAATATTGCATTTATAAGGGATGCAGTTAGTGTTCCAGTTATTGTTGATGCTGGTTTAGGATGTGCAAGTGACGCATCAATAGCTATGGAACTGGGAGCAGATGGAATTTTAGCAAATACAGCTATAGCACAAGCACAAAATCCAATGATGATGGCTGAAGCTTTTAAACATGCAGTTATTTCTGGAAGAATGGGTTATAAAGCGGGTAGAATTCCTAAAAAACCATATGCTACAGCAAGTTCTCCTATAGATGGTCTAATCCAATTTTAGGGGCTTTTAAAAGGAATTTTGCAATTTCTTTTAAATACTCTTGACTTATTTGTAAAAATACATTATAATTCCGTCCACATTAAGAGAAAGACATTCTTTAAGTGTAAGGCGGAGTGTAGCGCAGCCTGGTTAGCGCACCTGGTTTGGGACCAGGGGGTCGGAGGTTCGAATCCTCTCACTCCGACCATGTTATTTAAAATTATATTGATAAAATTGTAAACCTTTTATGGTAGGTATAGCTCAGTCGGTTAGAGCGTCTGGTTGTGGTTCAGAAGGTCGTGGGTTCGATCCCCATTACTTACCCCATTTATAATTTGTCAATTTATATGCTTCCATAGCTCAGCTGGATAGAGCAACGCCCTTCTAAGGCGTAGGTCGCACGTTCGAATCGTGCTGGGAGTACCATTATTTACTATCAATTAATTACATTTTATGCGGATGTGGTGAAATTGGTATACACGCCAGACTTAGGATCTGGTGCTTTACGGCGTGAAGGTTCAAGTCCTTTCATCCGCACCATTGTGTGATTAAGTGATAGTAAATATAAAATTAGCCCCTTGGTTAGGGGCTTTTTTTATGCCTAATTTTTCCTCAAACGATCGTGTAACTCAGTTGGTAGAGTGCTACATTGACATTGTAGATGCCGTTGGTTCAAGTCCAATTATGATCACCATATTTAATTTTTAAATTTAATTTTAGACACAAAAAAGACTCACTTTTGACTCATCAAAATTGGCTCAAATCAACAGTTCAAGTAGGCGTAGGTCACTCTCAAATCTTCATTATTCATATTTCCTTAACCACATATTATAACCTTGATTAATGTGTTACGCATTGATACACAAAGAAATCAAGGAGCTTACTATGAGCAAACTAATCACAGAAAAACAGTTGTCTGAATTACCAGACTTATACTCAACAGAAGATGTAGCAGATCCCATTTGTCATATCAAACTATTTACACCTGATTCAAATTGGAGTTGGTATATTACAGAGATATCCAAAGAAGATAAAGTAACTTGCTTTGGTTATGTAATAGGTCATGAAAGTGAACTAGGATATTTCAATTTAGATGAGATTGAAAATGTTAAAGGTGCTTTAAATCTATCAGTAGAAAGAGATATTCATTTTAAACCTATACTACTATCTGAAGTAAAGAGGAGTTGTTAAAATGAAAGAGCAAACAACAGTTATTGAAGTAATAGAGGATACTCCAATAGCTACACAAGAAAGTGTTAAAATTAAAAATCTAACCACAATAATTTCACCAGGGAATTAATTGATATTTATTGAATAGCTAATATTTCTACCCGCAGTACCCTCATTTTGAATTAAACAATTTTTTTGAACCAAATCTTTAATTTCTCTACTTGCTGTTGGTTTACTTATTTTAGTAATGGAAGCATATTTACGAGTATTAATTCCACCTTCAAAATTATCATATCCAACATCTAATAATCTATTTAAAACTTTTATTTGTCTTTCATTTAAAATAGTTTGATTGTGTTTATCCCAAAATGTAGTTTTTTGTAAAACATAACCAATATTAGCTTTTGATGTTTTTAGTGCTGTTAAAAGTGTATTTAAAAACCATTCAAGCCATATAGTAATATCCATATTACATAGTGATACTTTTTCTAAAATATCATAATATGTTTTTTTATCATTTTTAATAGCATTTGATATTGAATACATTTTTTGTGATTGCTTAGATTCTCTTGATAATAACATATCAGTTAGTGCTCGTGTTATTCTTCCATTCCCATCATCCATGGGGTGTATGATTACAAACCATAAATGAGCAATACCTGCTTTTATAATTGATAAGTCAGAATCATCATTTAACCATTTTAAAAAATTATTCATTTCATTATCTAAAATATCTCTTGGAGGTGCTATATAATGTACTTTCTCTTTACCAATTGGACCTGATACAATTTGCATCTCGTCATTACCCCTAAAAGTTGATACATTAATACTATTCATTATATAAAATCCAGTAGGGAAAAGTGCATTATGCCAACCAAATAACCTCTCTAAATTAAATTCTTTATTACAATTATTTGTAGCGTCTAATAATATATCAATTAATCCATCTGTTTGGATATTTGAATTATCATTTATATTAATATCAATACCTAATTCTTTTGAAATTGAAGACCTAACACTATTACGACTTAATATTTCACCCTCTATGGCTGATGTATCTAATGCTTCAGTTGTTAGTATTTCTAATTTAGCAATAGATAAATCATCTTGAGTTTTAGTTTCATATATACCATTTAATAATCCTTGATAATATTTTATATCAAGCAATATAGGTTCAAGTTTATATTTATCATATTTAAAGTTTGGATAGTCATTGTGTTGCCATATCCATTTTTTTGTATCCATTATATTACCTTGATGTGATTATTTAAGTTAATCATATCATAATTTGATTTGAATAAACCTTTTAATCCTATCAAAATATTCCATTTATTGAATTTCTACCACTTTCTGGAGATAGTTTTGCATAACGCTGAGTTTGATTTATATCCTTATGGTTCATAAGATTTTTGATTGTGTAAATTGGAACACCATCAATAGCAAGTAATGAGCCAAAAGTGTGTCTAAGTGTATGCACTACAACTTTATTTCTTCTATTTTCAGCATTTTGTTCTGGTGTGTTATCAGGGTTACTTTTAATATGAGTATTAAATAGTCTATCTAATATTTTTGATAAATTTCTTTGTATATATCTATGATGTGCAATTAAAGACTTATCTCCAAGTATAAAATTTGTTGGTACTTTATTATTCATATGTTTTTTAAGTAAGTTAATAAACCCTGTATCATTTTTTATAAAACCTTTGTATTGTGTTTTATTCTTAAAATCATATAGATTTATAGTATTTGATGATAGGTTAATATCCTGCACCTTTATATTGCAGATTGTTTTTAATCTTGCTCCTGTACATACTGCTAAAAATGTAAAAATATAAAGAGTGTTATTTTCTTTTGTTTCATTTAATAGTTTTAAAACTTCATCTTTCTCTAAATATCTTGTTCTTTCGTTATTTTCTGATAATTTTTTAATTGTTGTAATAGGGTTTTTCCCATTAAATAATTTATTTTTAAATGCAAAATTATAAATTGTAGATATTTTTTCTACAATACTATTAATAGTTTTATTTGCTAATGTTTTTTGTTTTTCAATCATAATATTTTTAATATCTGATTGATCTATACTTTCAATATCTTTATTACCTATAAATGGATGAATATGATTTTTTATAAAGAGATAGCATCTTTTAGATTTGTTTTAGTCATATATAATTTTCTATCTTCGTGGTATTGTTCTGCTGCCATATCCAAAGAGATAATATTTTTAAATACTCTTTTACTTTTAATTTTTGTTGGATTTTCTCCAAGTCTCATCATCTCTAATATTTTTCTTCTTTCATTGACACAATATTTTTCAGTAATACCTTGACTTTCTTTACCTATTTTCAAATCAATCTTTTTATTTGTCTGCAAATCTTTATAAACAATATAAAAAGTTTTGTCCCCATTTCTTAACTCATTGAAATATATACCCTCATATTTTGGCACTTCTACTTCTGTACTATATTCAACATTTACAATACCATTTTTATCAGGAATAATTTTAATATATCTTGGCATTTCTTTATCTCCCAATATGTATTCATTTATAGTTGCTACTGGTATTTTTAATTCTATTGCTAAATCATTTTTATGAAGAGTTTTTTTAGTTACTCTAATTTGTTTTACTTTTGTTTGTTGAAGTGCCATTTTGTAATTCCTTTTTTTCTAACCAATTTCTAACTTATGGTTAGAAAACATTGTAAAACAATATAATAATAAAAATTAAAATAAGGTTAATAAAATCCTATTCTAAGGGATATGTAGCCCATAAAGTCCTTGTTTAAGGTTGGCTATAAAATATGTAAAATCAGTTCCTTTCATCCGCACCATTAATGTGTAGTTAATTAGTAATACTTATAAAATTAGCCCCTTGGTTAGGGGCTTTTTTATGCCTAATTTTTCCTCAAACGATCGAGTAACTCAGTTGGTAGAGTGGCAACTTTTAGATACAAAAAAGATTCATTTAAAGTTTAATTCTTATAAGAGTTATATTTAAATTTTTATATGGGTAAAGTTATACTAAATTCTGCCCCACTATATTGTTTACCTTTATAATCATAAGTTTGATTTATTGCTTCAACAGTTCCACCCATACCATCAACTATTAAATTATATGTCATATGAAGTCCTAGTCCGGTTCCTTTGGATTTATGTTTAGTTGTAAAATATGGTTCAAATATTTTAGGTAATATATCTTTTGGTATTCCATCTGCATTGTCTTTTATTTTTATAATCGCTTTACCTTCTTTTTTATAAGTTGATATAAATATAAATTTATCTTTAATCTTTTTTTCCACTAATACATCTTTTGCATTATTAAATATATTTATTAAACATTGAATTAATTCATTTTTATAACCATCTATTTTGATATCTTCTTGTAAGTCTAATATTATATTTATATTATGAGTTTTAATTGAACCTTCCACTAAATTTAAAAAACTACCAATATCATTTTTTAAATTAAAAATAGTTTTAGTTCTCTCCCCTTTAATAAAGTTTTTAAAGTCATCTATTGTTTTTGATAAATATTGTGCATTATCATTTATAGCATTGCATGTTTTTATTAGTTTATCTTCATCTAATATACCATACTCTTTTTGCATAATAATACCTGTCGATGCTGTAGATATTACAGATAATGGTTGTCTCCATTGATGGGCAATATTTCCTATCATCTCACCCATTGCTGCCATTTTTTCTGATTTAATAAGTTGTAACTCTTGTTGTTTTATTTGAGTTAAATCTAAAATTATTGATACTCTTACTTTTTCACCATTTACAACTATATCTCTTCCACTTGCTAATACTGGAAATTCTGTCCCATCTTTTTTTAATAAATTACAATTACGAGGTTTACTATATACTAATTGTAAAGACTTTTGTAATTCAGATATTTCATAATTTGGTACAAAATCTGTTATATTTCTACCTAAAAATGAAGATTTATTTTTTTCTTTAAATAAATCAACCGATATTTGATTACATTGAATAATTTTATTATTCTTATCTGAAAGAACTATTGCTTCCATTGTACTATCTAAGAGATATTCAAAGTTTTTATTTTTTTGTTCTAGTTCCATTTTTTGATTTAAATTTCTATAAATAAAATAGAATAAAACTAATAAAATAAAAAATATAATAATAAAAATATTTGTATTACTTTTTATTGTTAAATCAATAAAATCATTATTTTCATATGAGACTATCCATGCTACATTCTTTTTATCTTTTATATTTCTAATTGGAAAGAAAGATAATACAGTTGTTTTATTATTATATATATTATGTAATCTAAATTTTTCACCTTTTTCAATTTTTTTATAAATACATTCTTTTATTGAAGAAAGTTTTATATTATTAGAAATATTATTTTTATTATTATCCATAAGACTCACCATATATGCAGAGTGTTCTTTACTTTTAATATACCTTTCATCCATATTATACTTCTTCCAAATCTTCGTATTAAAAACATCTTTATGTATTAAAAAATGTGTATCTATTTTACTAACATTACTAAAATATTTTTGAATAGTATCACTTGAAAAAGATATCTCCATAGAACCAATATAGTTATTATTTTTATCAAAAAGAGGATAAGCATTTCTAAATGCTGGAGTTATTTTCCCTTTTTCATATCCATGTAATGATTTTTTAAATTTATTTACATATTCAATTCTATAATGTTTACTTACATCATCTCCAAATTTTTTAGGTCTATGTATTCTTAAAAATACAGTTTTATCAGGTAGTGCAAATCCAAATTGATATACACCTTTTGTTTTAAGTGCATTATATTTGTTTTTCATTATAGTGTAAAGTTGTTTTCTTAAAATAGCTTTTTCTTCTATACTAGATGTTTGAGCTTTAGATAAAATATCAATAACTTTGTTAATACTTGAAGTTGATTTGTAAGCTGCATTTGCTGTTACTCTCCAGTGATACATAAGAGTTTTATATTGAATTTCCAATTTACTAAGATGACTATTCAGGGAAATATCAATTTTATTTTGCTTATTTATTTCCAAAATATTATATACAACAACATTTACGAATATAAATAATACAATAAAAAAAACTACATACCCAACTTTCTTTGTCAAAATAACACTACCTTCCATAATATAATTTATATAATAACTATTATACTGTTTTTAGATTAAAAAAACTATATTTTAGCATCTGTCAAAAAATAATCTTTTCTTAAACTGTTAGTGATTTTATATCAATTATTCTAAAATGTAATGATAATAATTTTCCAATTTATATACTTTAAGAAATATTTCGGTATAATCCATAACTTTTTTCAGAAAAAATATATATTTCCTTCTGAGATTAGGTAGTATCAATATTGGGATAAATATCTTGATTGCGAGAAGCTTGAGCGATGCTTTAATCGTTACAAACCAAATTATAAAGGGAAAAGATGCCTACAATTAATCAATTGATTAGAAAAGAGCGAAAAAAACAGGTTACAAAATCAAAGTCACCTGCTTTAGAATCGTGTCCACAAAGAAGAGGGGTATGTACAAGAGTATATACAACAACACCAAAGAAACCTAACTCGGCTTTAAGAAAAGTTGCAAAAGTTAGATTAACTTCTGGATTTGAAGTTATTTCATATATCGGTGGAGAGGGACATAACCTTCAAGAGCATAGTATTGTTCTAGTAAGAGGAGGTAGAATTAAAGATTTACCTGGTGTTAAATATCATATCGTTCGTGGTGCTTTAGATACAGCTGGTGTTACAGGTAGAACTGTTGCTAGATCTAAGTATGGTACTAAGAAACCAAAAAAATAAGTAAAAGGAAAAGCAAATGAGAAGAAAACAAGCTCCAGTTAGAGAAGTAATGGCTGATCCTATTTACGGAAGTAAAGTGATCACTAAGTTTATAAATATGATTATGTTAGATGGTAAAAAATCTATAGCACAAAAAATTATGTATGGTGCATTAGCAAACCTTGAAAATAGAGGAGAAGATAAAGGAATTGATCTTTTTGAAAAAGCTATTGAAAATGTTAAACCACTTTTAGAAGTAAAATCTAGAAGAGTAGGTGGAGCAACTTATCAAGTTCCTGTTGAAGTTAGACCTGTAAGAAGACAAACTTTAGCATTAAGATGGTTAGTTGAAATGGCTAGAAAAAGAAATGAAAGAACTATGGTAGATAGACTTGCTAACGAATTATTTGAAGCAGCTAACGAAAGAGGAAATTCATTTAAGAAAAAAGAAGATATGCATAAAATGGCTGAAGCAAATAAAGCATTTGCTCACTTTAGATGGTAATCTGAGATGGCAAGAGAAACACCACTAAACAGACTTAGAAATATCGGAATTGCTGCACATATTGATGCAGGTAAAACTACAACAACTGAAAGAATTTTATTCTATACAGGTGTTGAACATAAAATTGGTGAAGTACATGATGGTGCTGCAACAATGGATTGGATGGAGCAAGAGCAAGAGAGAGGTATTACAATTACTTCTGCTGCTACTACTTGTCACTGGAATCACCCAAAAACTGGTGAAGATTTAATGATTAATATTATTGATACTCCGGGTCACGTTGACTTTACTATTGAAGTTGAAAGATCTATGAGAGTACTTGATGGTGCTGTAGCTGTATTTTGTTCAGTTGGTGGGGTTCAACCACAATCTGAAACTGTTTGGAGACAAGCAAATAAATATAGAGTTCCAAGAATGATTTTTGTTAATAAAATGGACAGAACTGGTGCAGATTTCTTTATGGTTGAAGAGCAAGTTAATACAAGACTTAAATCAAACGCTATACCTATTCAAATACCTATTGGTGCTGAAGAAAACTTTCAAGGTATTGTTGATTTAGTAAAAATGAAAGCTATCGTTTGGGATCAAGATGCTGAGATGGGTTCTAACTACCATGTAGAAGATATCCCTGCTGATTTACAAGATACTGCTGAAACATATAGAGAACAAATGGTTGAAGCTGCTGCTGAAGCAAATGATGAGTTAATGGAAAAATACCTTGAAGAGGGTGAATTATCTGAAGATGAAATCGTTGCTGGACTTAAAGAGGGTTGTTTAAATATGACAATTACTCCTATGACTTGTGGAACTGCTTTTAAAAATAAAGGTGTACAAACTTTACTTGATGCTGTTGCTATGTATTTACCATCTCCATTAGAAGTTGAAGATATTAAAGGAGAAACTCAAGAGGGTGAAGCTGTTGTTGTTGAATCTACAGATGATGGAAAAGTTGCTGGACTTGCATTTAAAATTATGACAGATCCATTTGTTGGACAACTTACATTTACAAGAATTTATAGAGGAATCTTAAAATCTGGTACATATGTAATGAACTCAACAAAAATGAAAAAAGAGAGAATCGGAAGATTACTTAAAATGCATGCAATTAAAAGAGAAGAAGTTTCTGAACTTTATGCTGGTGAAATTGGTGCTGTTGTTGGTCTTAAAACAACAATTACTGGGGATACTTTAGCAGATATGGATGATCCAGTTGTTCTTGAAAGAATGGACTTCCCTGAGCCTGTTATCTCTGTTGCTGTTGAGCCAAAAACTAAAGCTGACCAAGAAAAAATGGGTATTGCTCTAGGAAAACTAGCTCAAGAAGATCCATCTTTTAGAGTTGAAACTGATGAAGAATCTGGACAAACTATTATTTCAGGAATGGGTGAACTTCACCTTGAAATTCTTGTAGATAGAATGAAAAGAGAATTTGCTGTTGAAGCTGAAGTTGGAGCTCCACAAGTTGCTTATAGAGAAACTATTAAAAATGGTGTTCAACAAGAGTATAAATATGCTAAGCAATCTGGTGGTAAAGGTCAGTATGGTCATGTATATTTAAGAATTGATCCTATGACTGCTGAAGAGACAAATGAAGAAGGTTTTGAATTTATCAATGAAGTAAAAGGTGGATCTATTCCAAAAGAATATATTCCAGCTGTTCAAAAAGGTTGTAAAGAAACTATGCTTGGTGGTATCTTAGCTGGTTACCCTCTGGTTGATATTAGAGTAACAGTTTATGATGGTTCTTACCATGATGTAGATTCATCTGAGATGGCATTTAAACTTGCTGCTTCTATGGGATTTAAAGCTGGTTGTAGACAAGCTGCTGCTGGTGCATGTATTCTTGAGCCTATGATGAGAGTTGAGATTGAAACACCTGAAGATTATATGGGTGATGTTATTGGCGATTGTAATAAAAGAAGAGGTTTAATTCAATCTATGGATGATAGAGCTGGTGTTAAACTAGTAATTGCACTTGTACCTTTAGCTGAAATGTTTGGTTACTCAACAGATTTAAGATCTATGTCACAAGGTAGAGCTACATATTCAATGATTTTTGATCAATATATGGAAGTTCCTAAAAATGTTGCAGAAGAGATTATGAAGAAAAGAAATGGATAAAAGCTAACGCTTTTATTCATAATATGTTTGCTTTAGCAAACATATTATAATTTATAAAGTAAATTATTTTTATTTTATAAATTATAAATATTAAAAGGAAAAAATATGAAAAAGTTATTCTTAATAATTGGAGCTCCAGGTTCTGGAAAAACAACAGATGCAGAGTTAATTGCTGAAAGACATGAAGATATTACTCATTATTCTACAGGAGATATGTTTAGAGCTGAAGTTGCTAGTGGATCTGAATTAGGTAAAGAGATAGATACTTATGTAAGTGCTGGAAATCTCGTACCGATTGCTATAGTTATTGAGACTATTGTAACTGCTATTAAAAATGCACCAACAGATATAATTATTATAGATGGTTACCCAAGAAGTGTAGAACAAATGACTGAACTAGATACATATTTAACTAATGAAACTGAAGTTGAATTAGTAAATGTATTAGAAGTTGTTGTAAGTGAAGAAACAGCTTGTGATAGAGTTCTTGGACGAGCTAGAGGAGCTGATGATAATGTTGAAGTATTTAATAATAGAATGAAAGTTTTTACAGACCCTTTAGCTGAGATTCAAGCATTTTATGTAGCTAAAAATATTTTAGAAAAAATTGATGGTGAACCAGCACTTGAAGTTATTGTAAATGTTATGGATAAGTTTATACAAAGTAGAATTTAGTGAATTTTTATTCTGTAATAATAGGAACAGAACTTTTAAATGGGCGTCGTAAAGATGCCCATTTTGCATTTCTAAATGAGCAACTTTTAAAAAGAGGATGGATTCATAAAGGTTCATTTATTATAAAAGATGAACCAGAATTTATAGAAAATACTTTTAAACTTATAAAAAGTGATCCAAAAAGTGTTATGTTTTCTTTTGGTGGTATTGGTGCAACACCTGATGATTATACAAGAGTATGTTCTGCAAATGTATTTACATCTGGAGATATGGAGATAAATAAGGGCGTGGAGGAAGCTATTTTGGATACATTTGGAAAAGAAGCATATCCACATAGAATAAATATGGCAACGCTACCTTTAAATGCTTCATTGCTAAAAAATGTTGTTACAAATGTTCCTGGGTATTATTTAGAAGATAGATTCTTTTTTGTTCCAGGTTTTCCAGCTATGGCAAAAGCTATGATTGTTGAAGCACTTGATAAGCATTATATGAAAAATGATATTGAAGAGTTTAGATTAACATTAAGTGCTTATTCAAGTGAAAATAATTTAGTTGATACCATGAAAAGTATCTCTAGTGATGTTGATATGTCATCTTTACCTATAATTGATGGTGATAAAAGATATACTGTTATATCTATTGGTTCAGATACAAAAGAAAAAACACAAATAGAATTTGATAAATTTGTAAATTATTGTGAAAATAATAATATTAAATATGTTTTAAAAGATATTAGAGAATCTAAAATTTAATGAATTTTACTTTTGTAACTTTATTTCCTAATCTTATTGATTTTTATTTTAAAGATTCTATTTTAAAAAAAGCTATTGAAAATAACTTTATATCCTATTCTTTTTATAACCCAAGAGATTTTACAACCAATAAACATAAAAAAGTTGATGATACATTATGTGGTGGAGGAGCAGGACAACTTATGTTTCCCCAGCCACTTTTTGATACTCTTGATGAAATTAAAGAGAAATATAAAGATGCTTATATTATATTTCCACTTGCAGCTGCAAAGCCATTTAATCAAACAGATGCAATAAGATTATCTAAAAAGAAAAATATAGTATTTGTAAGTGGTAGATATGAGGGTATTGATGAAAGAGTTATTGAAACATATGCTAATGAAGTTTTTAGTTTAGGTGAATATATCTTGACAGGTGGAGAGTTACCATCTTTGATAATGGCAGATGCTATTAGTAGAAATGTTCAAGGAGTTTTGGGAAATCAAGAGTCATTAGAAGATGAAAGCTATAACAATTTATATAATTCAAAAGAAAAACTAGAAGCACCATCATTTTCTAAACCAATTATTTATAAAGAAAAAAGTATTCCTTCAGAATATATAAAGGGAAATCACGCTAAAATTTGCCACTTGAAAAATAAATTATCTGTATGCAAAACTAAGTATTACAGACCATAAAATGGGGCACTGTTGAAGAACATCCCCGAAATTTAAAGGAAAAACAATGAAAAATAAGTACATAGCAGCATTTGAAGCAGCACAAATTGAATCAAAAGAGATTCCATCATTTAGAGCTGGAGATACATTAAGACTTGGTGTTGAAATTACTGAGGGTACAAAAACTAGAGTACAGAACTTTGAAGGTATTGTTATAGCACTACAAGGTGAAGGTGTATCTAATACATTTACAATTAGAAAAATATCTGCAAATGGTGTTGGTGTTGAGAGAATTTTTCCTTTATATACAGATAGTATTAAAACTATTGAAGTATTAAGAAAAGGTAGAGTAAGAAGAGCTAAGCTTCATTAGTTAAGAGGACTTAAAGGTAAAGCAGCAAAGATAAAAGAGTTAAGAAAATAAAAATAGCTTTATAAAAGGTTGCTTTCTTGCAATCTCATAGAAAAAAGGTAGATTTCGAACGGTCACTTACTTTAGTAAGCTCCCATTCAAAATCTACCTTTTTTTTACGACCTTACATCGAAATCTATCCTTTTCTAAAGCTATTTTGGAATTAGGATTTGATGAAAAATATACAAAATTCCCCTATCACTAAAATTACATTTAATGGTTATAACATTCTAATTAAACGAGATGATCTACTTCATGAAGATTTTAATGGAAATAAAGCTCGTAAATTTCACTATTTTTTTGATAATGAATTTCCTAATATTACTAAAGTTATAAGTTATGGTTCAAACCAATCAAATGCGATGTATAGTTTATCAGTATTATGTAAATTAAAAGGTTGGGAATATACTTATTATACAAATCATTTGCCATCTTTTCTAAAAGATAGTCCTACAGGAAACTATAAAGAAGCTTTAAAAAATGGTATGAATTTAATTATTGGAGATTACGATAATTCAACATTCAACATTAATAATTCAACATTATTAATAAATGAGGGTGGGGCGATACAAGAGGCTAGTTATGGTATATCTATTTTAGCTGATGAGATAACTCAATATATAAAAGAAAATAATCTAAAAGATACTAAAATATTTTTACCTAGTGGTACAGGAACAACAGCACTTTTTTTACAAAAATATTTGGATTGTGAAGTTTTAACCTGTCCTTGTGTTGGGGATGAGATATATCTAGAAAAACAATTTTTAGATTTAGAAGTAGATAAATCATTACATCCAACTATTTTAAAAACATCTAAAAAATTTCATTTTGGAAAACTTTATAATGAGAATTATAAAATTTGGAAAGAATTAAAAGAACAGATAAATATTGAATTTGATCTTTTGTATGATCCTATTGGATGGCAAACTCTTCTTTTTTACAAAGATAAATATGATTTAAATAATATTATATATATTCATCAAGGTGGTGTTAAAGGTAATATAACTATGATTGAAAGATATAAAAGGAAGTATGATTAGATTTGATTTAAAGCTTTTTGATAATCATCTTTAGTATTGATATTTAAAAATTGTTCATTATTTTCAAAATGAATAATTTTTGTATCACTATTCTTGACTAGATAATTTATTTTATGCATATCTTCTTTTAAATATGTATCTATTTTATCAACTAAACTACACTTAAATATACCACAAAGATTATGTATCTTATCATTTGAAGAAGCAATTACAATTTCATGTAAATGTGATTTGTTAATTATACTATTAATAGCTTCATAAGTTACAAAAGGAGTATCTACCGCAACTATAAATACTTTATTGGTAAAGTTACTTAAAATTGCTTTTAAAGCTATCATAGGGGAAGATATATCATTGTTGTCTAATATAAGTTTATTTCTATCTAAAGTTTTAAAATTAAATTTATTTGTTTTAGAAGAGATATAAACATTATTAAATATTTTTGATAATCTATTATATTGATATTCTATAATAGTTGAAGATGTATCAAATGATAGAAGAGATTTATCTTCCCCCATTCTACTACTTTTACCCCCTGATAGAATTACACAAGGGATATCAATCATATGATTAGATTGAAGCTGGATCTGTTATATACCCAGAGATTGCAGAAGCTGCTGCAACTGCACTATTTGATAGATATACTTTTGAAGTTCTACTTCCCATTCTACCTACAAAATTTCTATTTGTTGTAGAGATACAAACTTCATCATCACCAAGTATTCCCATATATCCACCTAAACAAGCTCCACAAGTTGGATTTGATACAACAGCACCTGCATCAACTAATATATCAATATATCCTAAATGATTTGCTTCTCTTAAAATCATTTGAGTTCCTGGTGTTACTATCATTCTGGTATGTTTAGCAATTTTTTGACCTTTTAACATCTCAGATGCTATTTTAAGATCACTTAATCTTCCATTTGTACAACTACCAACAAATACTTGATCTACTCTAATATTATCTTTTACAGCTTGAGATAAAGGGTGACCATTTTCTGGTAAAAATGGATATGCTATTACTGGCTCTAAACTTGCAACATCTATTTCTATTATTTGACAATAAGTTGCATCACTATCACTAAAATGTTCTTTTGGTGTATCTCTAAGACCATCATTAGCTTCAGCTCTTTTCTCTAAAAATTCTCTTGTGATATCATCAACGGCTACTATTCCACTTTTTGCTCCAGCTTCAATAGCCATATTACATAAGGCAAATCTATCATCCATAGTAAGATATTGGATTGTATCACCAGTAAACTCTAATGTTTTATATAAAGCTCCATCAACACCAATCATTCGAATAATCTCTAAAATCAAATCTTTACCTGTAACAAATTCTTGTAGTTTACCTGTAAATACTACTTTAATAGATTCTGGTACTTTAAACCAATTTCCACCAGTAATCATAGCAAATGCTAAATCTGTACTTCCCATCCCTGTAGAAAAAGCACCTAAAGCACCGTGTGTACAAGTATGAGAATCAGCACCAATAATAACATCTCCAGGAAGTACCAATCCTTTTTCTGGTAACAGTGCATGCTCGATACCCATATCTTTTTCATCAAAGAAATATTTTAAATTATGTTTAGATGCAAAATCTCTACTTATCCTTGCTTGATTTGCAGAAGCAATATCTTTTGCAGGGATAAAGTGATCTAAAACTAAAGCAAAACCATCTGGGTTTGCTAATTTTTCTACACCACTCTGCTCAAATGCTTTTATTGAAATAGGTGTTGTAATATCATTCCCGATAATCATATCGATATCTACTCTAACGATCTCTCCGGCATGCACTTCACGTCCTGCATGTTCTGAGAATATTTTTTCTGTCATAGTTTGTTTCATTTGTGTATCCTTTGGATAGGACAAGGATTGAACAAAGTCCAA
>DAOVXU010000149.1 GCA_030635995.1 Arcobacter sp.
ATGAAAATAAAATACGACTTTCAGAATTAATGGCAAAAGGGGCTAGATTAAAAGCTGAATCACAAGGTTTAGATATGGAAGATATTGTATGTGATGAATATTGTGATGGAAAACTAATGAAGTTAGAAAAAGATTATTATATATCAAATCAAAAAGAGTTACATCAAAGAATATCTAAGCAACAAGAACAACTTAAATATCAGATGAGTGCATTAATAGATGCTAATAATAGATTTTCTATATTAACAAAGAATCATAAGCTGCTTAGTGAAGAGTTTAAAGTTAAAAAGAAACTAGAGCAGCAAAAAATATTTACTAAATATGAGTTAAATACTTTAGAAAGAAGTTTAAATGACTCACTAAGTAGTTTACAAAGTTCTAAAGAGATAATTGTTCAAACAAAAGCTCAAATACAAGAGATTAAAAATACTATAGAAGAGACTAAATTAACATTTAAAAATAAGGCTGCAGCATCTTATAGTGAAACAATATCTGAGATATTAAGATTAAAAGAAACGAATAAAAATTTATTGGATATTATTGACAGAACAGTTGTAAGATCGCCTGTTGATGGGATAGTGAAAGAATTATTTATTCATACTATTGGTAGTTCTATACCACCTGCATCTGATATAATGACTATTGTCCCAGATAATTATAAAATGATAGCAAAAATTAAAATGAAACCAACAGAGATAGCAAAATTACATATTGGTCAAGATGTTAAATTAACAGTAACAGCATTTGATTATTCGATATATGGTGATTTAAAAGGAAAAATTATTAATATTAGTCCTGATACAATAATAGATCCAGAGACAGGGGAGAGTGAATATTTAATTTATGTAAAAACTAAGAGAAATTATCTAAATAATAATGAAAAGTATAAGATAAAAGTGGGTATGATGGTGAATGCGAATGTATTAGTTGGTAAGAAGAGTATAATGTCATATTTACTGAAACCAATACTAAAAACAACACAGAGGGATTAATATGATATATGTATGCAGTAAGTTACCATTAATTGAACATTATTGGGAGTTGGAATTTGGTGATAAATTTGAGATTAAACTTATAAATAATACTGATTTTTACATAAATAAAGATTTTAACAATGATGACTTACTTATATTAGATATTGATCAATTTGATTCTTTGGATGATATATTTACCTATTTTAATAAACTTACTAAAACTCTTAATGTGATTGCAATAATTGATGAACCAAAATTAGCTCATGGTGCTTATATGATAAAAAAAGGTTTTAAAAGTTATTTGGGAAAAAAGACAAATAGTATTATAGTAAAACAGGCAATTAGTAGTGTCCTTAAAAATGATGTTTGGTTGTATCCAGAATTGATGAACTATATTATTAAACATATATCGCTAAGCCTAGAACATGCTAATACTCAAAAAGTATTATCAAAGCTTTCATTAAAAGAACAAGAGGTAGCAAATTTAGTAGCAGATGGGCTTTCAAATAAAGATATATCCTTGAAATTGGATATACAAATTGTAACAGTAAAAAAACATATCGGAAGTATTTTTTCAAAATTAAATATAAAAGATAGGGTTTCTTTGGCAATTTTAGTTAATAAGTAAAATATGAAAATAGATAATATTGAATACAGTAGTATTGCAAATGATTTGTGGGTTGATGATTTAGGTAATAAATTTTATTATAGTTTTGAATTAGGTGATATTAGTATCGATGGGGTATTGGATTATTCTGATAAAAAGTGGAATGTTGCTATGAAATTAGCTGTAGCAAAAACTACAGTTTCTAAATTGAAAAATGAACAAAAGCAATTGATTATTAGTAATGCTATTTTTACATTTGATATATTAGTGAATAAAGCATATAAATTAACCCAAAAAGCAAATTTTGTTGAAATTGATTATTATGAAAAGTATATAAAAAGTTTTATAGGTAAAAAAGACATAAAAGAGATAAATTCATTTGATATAAAAGAAATTTTTGATTATCAATACGATAATGGATTTAAATTAAGTAGTCTTAGTATTACATTTGATTTTTTAAATTCTATGTTAGGTTTAGCAATCCTAAGTGACCTAATTATGGAAAATCCTTGTAATAGTTTTAATATTCAAGTTATTAAAGAAAATACATATATAAAAACAATTAAAGATAAATTAAATGAAATTTACAATGTTGCAGCTATTGTTTTTAAAGATGAACCTCTTTATTTAGCTTTTATATTATTTATCCTTCATGGTAGAAGGAAAAAGGATATGTTCATATTGCGATGGGAGTTAATAGATTTTGAGCATAATAGGTTAAAAATAAAATCAAATAGAAGGAAACATTATTATTTGCATCCATCAATTAAAGAGGAATTACTTAAAGTTAAAAAGAGCTATGGTTTTATTTATAAAAGTGAAATAGAAGTTATTGATGAACCAGTTGAAAGTATAAAAGAACAATTTTATAGACTTAATCAGTATATTCCAGATTTTAGTCTTACTAATATGGAGTATTTAGTAGAGCAACTACAAGAAAGACAAGTTTTTGGAGATGAATATTCATCATATAAACCGACAACTAAATCAAAGTCTAAACCTTATAAAAAACAAAAACAGATTGTAAGAACACAAACAATTAAGCCAAGTCTAAATATTGGTAAATTTAGAAAAAAACCTTCATAGGGTATTTTCTTTCCTTAAATACCATATAATTTAAATTTCTCTTGAGTAGCTTCTAGATATAAAGTAACATTTGTATTAAAATCTTTAGATATAATTTTTATATTAAATTTTTTTAATTTATATTCTATTTTAGATAATTCATTATATTTTATCTCAAGTTTTCTTGTTTCTAAATTTTCATACTTTAAGAAATCAACTTTATTACATACTAAATTTACAGCATCGCTATAAGCTTTTACTAGACCACCAGTTCCAAGTCTTATACCACCAAAATACCGTACTATGATCACTCCACTATTTATTATATTTGCTCCATTTAAAACTTTTAGACTAGGTCGTCCACTTGTCCCTTTTGGTTCACCATCATCACTACTATTTTCAACAATTTGGTGAAATTCATTTAGAAATCTATAAGCATATACAAAATGTCTTGCTTTAGGATGTTTTTCTTTTAATCTTTTCATCATAGATGCAAATTGACTGTATGGACAAATATGTGTAATAAATTTAGACTTTTTAATTTCAAGAGTATAACTAACCTCTTCTTGAACAAATTTCAACTATAATTCCCCTATGAATAAGCCAATAAGACTAGATATATATTTAACCACTTTTAATGATATCCAAAGCCGTAATAAGGCTAGTGAACTTATCAAAAATAAGAAGATAAAAATTGATGGTGTTATTATAACTAAACCATCATTTAAAGTTGAAGATTCTATGAATATAGAGATTTTAGAAGATCAATTTTATGTAAGCCGTTCTGCATATAAACTAAAATACTTTTTATATGAGATAGATATAGATATTAAAAATAAAGATTGTTTAGATGTAGGTTCTTCAACTGGAGGATTTACTCAAATATTATTGCAAAATGATCCAAAAAGTCTTAGTTGTGTAGATGTTGGTTCAAATCAATTACATAAAATTATAAAAGATGATAATAGGCTAAATATATTTGAGAATACAGATATAAGAAAGTTTAGATCAACTAGTAAATTTGATATTATCACTTGTGATGTATCTTTTATATCTATATTAAATATTATAAAAGATATAGATAAATTAGCTAAAAAAGATATAATAATTCTTTATAAACCTCAATATGAAGTTGGTGTAAATATTAAAAGAAATAGAGCTGGTGTAGTACAAGATAAACAAGCCGTAAAAATACAAAGAGATAAATTTATAAGTGTAGTTTTTAATCTAGGTTGGGATTTGAAACATTCATCTTTAAGTAAAGTTGCAGGAAAAGAGGGAAATATTGAAGAGTTATTTTATTTCCAAAAAACTAATTCATTAAATAGCTACTAAAACCCCTAATTATAGGGATTTATCAAAATATACAATTTCATTTTAAACTACTATAAACTAAAAAATAACAAAATAAAGTGTATAAAAAGGTGTATAAGTATTTCCGATTTTTGCAAATTAAGGAGTTGTATATGCATTATTATTTCCAAATTTAAAATATGTAGCAATAAGTGGAGTATTTGAAAGAATAGTTAAAAAAACAAATATAGAATTATATAAAGATAAAACACTAACAGTACATGATACAAGAAGTTTAATGTTAAATATTATGATAAGAGATTGTAAAATTGATAGTATGTTAGCAGATTATTGTTTAGACCATAAGCAAAAAAGTATTATAGACAGCAATTCTAACCCAAAATAAAACTACACAATATATCCTTCCATATCAACATTCTCTTCGGTCTGGCGGGATATGAGGATAAATTCCATTAGTTTATTAAAACTTTTAAATCTCAACATAGTAGTTAATACATTTATAGC